>JAJSAJ010000377.1 GCA_024274855.1 Planctomycetota bacterium
GAGCAGGTGATCGTTGACGAAGGAGATACGGTTGCTGTTGGAGCACCCATCGTCAAAGTTCGCACGGCCGCACAAGGTGCCCGACGAAAACCGATCAAACAGGAACAGTCGGGTAAGCCCGTCCTGCAGAGGCTTCGGAGTCGGGATACGCTGCACCTGCCCCGCGCCGAGGATAAACCCAGGGCCTTCGCGGTTGGTATTTCCTCGATCGCTACAGTGACCGGAAGCCGACTGGTTTCCAACGGCGAACTGGCTCAACGAGCTCACGGTATGACGGCCGATGATATTTTCCGCCGTACCGGAATCGAACAACGACACTGGGCTGGAAAGAATGAAAACGCGATCAATATGGCGGGCAGAGCAGCTTGGAAGGTCCTCGACCAGGAGGAACTGGTCGTCGATGACCTTGACCTCGTGATCTGCTCGACGACCAGCCCGAATTCGGTCACCCCTTCCATGGCCTGCCAGGTGCTCAACGGCCTGACCGGTGGCAAATCGGATACGATGTTGCAGGCATTTGATATCAATGCGGCTTGTTCCGGCTATCTCTATGCCTTGCAGGCAGCGTACGACTTCTTGCAAAGCTGCCCGGATGGACGCGTTCTCGTCGTGACCGCCGAAGTCCTCTCACCCTTGTTGAACTTGGACGATTTCAACACGGCGATCCTGTTTGGCGATGCAACCTCCGCGTCCGTGCTCTATGGCGAAACCCATGTCGACAAGGCGCAAGCTCGACTCGTACGCCCCGAACTGTCCGCCAAAGGAGAGGACGGCAGCAGCCTTTCGGTTCCGTTCCGGCACGGCGGATTTATCCAGATGAAAGGTGGCAAAGTCTTCACCGAGGCCGTGCGGCGAATGGTCGCCAGCCTGAATCGTGTTTGCGAACGAGAGCACCTTGCTGTTCACGATCTCGATTTGGTAGTGCCTCATCAGGCGAATCAGCGAATTATCGACGCCATTCAGCATCGTGTTGGCGTGCACGTGTTTAGCAATATTCGCCACCATGGAAATACGTCCTCTTCCAGCATTCCGCTCTGTCTGGCCGAAGTATTGCCCAAAGCCACGCCCGGTAGCCGTTTGGGGTTATGTGCCTTTGGTGGCGGATTTACATTTGGCGCAGGCATCCTCGAAACGAATTGACCACGCCGCGTCAAAAACGTATCTATCGCGCTGCACCGTGGCCGTTTGTCGCCGTTGGCCTCCTTGCTCGCCGTGATCGCAGCCTGGGCTTCTCACGCTTCCGTATGAAATTCGGAGTTTTGCGTACAGACCCCCATGAGCTCGTCCCCTGGGTGAATCAGTCTCGCCGCTAAGGAGGATCGCCGCACGAACGCGCGCTCGGCTGCCCTGTAGCTCGAGAGACTTTGGTTCTCACGGGACACGCCGGTGTGGGGGACCGGGACCGACGCACCGTCCCTCAGTCAACGCGACAACAATTGATTCGCCGGCCCTTACCCTGAAACACGGGCGGCCAAACCGCTGAAAACGCGAGCGAATTCACCGGCCGTACAATGCAACATCGGTGAGAAGTTGACTGTGCCAGCCCCGTCCCGATGGTCGATCGTCCGGCTGGCATGCATTTCGTGTATTCTGTGCATTGTTCGCAGTATCGCTGTCTGTTCTATGTTTCGCAGTTTATTTATTGTTCTGGCCTTGTAGTTAAACGCCTGTTTGATATAGTTGTTTTAAACGTGCGTTTTGTTTGGGCGTATGCGCGGGTCGGCCGGGGCATTTGGGTTGGGAGTGAATGATGCAGAGTGAGGATGTGCGAACTCGCCTACTCGAAACGGCAGGGAGCATTTTTGCCGAAAAGGGATACCAGGCGTCGACGGTTCGCGAGATCTGTGCTCGTGCGGGCCTGAATGCGGCCAGTGTGAACTATTATTTTGGCGATAAGGAGACGCTCTATTTGGAAGCGGTCAAGCTTGCTCGGCAATTGCGAGCAGAGCGTTTCCCGATGCCTCAGCACGCGGCCGGAACGGCTCCCGAGGTACGTCTGCGAGATTTCGTCAAGACGATGACCTTTCGCATGGTTGATGACCAGGACGTTGGTTGGAACACGAAATTAATGATGCGTGAGGTCTTGAATCCGACGCATGCCTGTCGGACTCTGGTCCATGATTACTTTCGCCCGCATTTCGAAATGTTGATGGGAATCCTTCAAGCGATGTTGCCGGAGACGACCCCGGCACATGTCATCCGCATGATTGGGTTCAGTATTGTCGGCCAATGTGTGTACTACCGAGTTGCCGGCGAGGTTGTGACGTTGCTGACTCCGGAGAACGAATTAAGAGAGCATTTTACACGGGAGCAGATTGCCGATCACATTACTCGGATGTGTTTAGCCGCGATCAAGTCGGGACTGATGGGTTCGGAGCAGGGTATCCCTTCGGCTCATTGCGAAGGTCATCCAGATGATGGTGGCTAGTGCTTTGGCGAAGTTCGGTATGAAGGTTGAGATGTTCTTTTGACGCGAATATTCCTGCGGGTTTCGGCATGGCCAAACCTGAAGCAGGCTTTGACACAGGACTCGAACGTCGTGCCATGATTCCGCGCGGAGCACAAGGGGGCGAGTGGCTTAGGGCGAGCGAGAACATGGATTTGAGACACATGATGGTATTGTCCGAGTTTCCCGTGGTATAGGGCGGACAATTATTTCATCCGTAGACAATAGGCAGGAAAAACGATGCAAGCAACGCGGCAGACCGGTGCTTGGATGTGGACGCAGGTTGCCATATCCGTTGTGATTCTTGTGGTTGCCGTGGGCGCGAGTTTCTCATTGGTTCAACTCCTGAAGACGCCCCCGGGAACGGCATCCGAAGTTGATAAGACTCCCGTCGTTCGGGTCGCGCCGCTGCGTCTTCACCAGGGTGAGATGACGATTAATGCCGATGGTGCTGTTGTTCCTTACCGAGATATTGAGCTATCTGCTGAAGTGTCTGGCCGTATTGCTTCGCGCGCGGACATTTGTTGTGCGGGTAACTATGTAACAGCAGGAACCGTGTTGGTGAAAATCGATCCGAGTGATTACCAGCTTGAGGTCGAACGGTTGCAGAAAGAGCTTGATCAAGCAACGGTTGCAGTGCAAGAGTTCCAAGAACAAATTGTCGGGATCGAAAATCGAATCAAGATTGCGCAGTCCGAGTTAGCGTTGCGTCTACGGGAGCTGAATCGACAAAAGAGTCTTGGCCGAGCCGTATCGGCGATCGACATCGAACGTGCTGAAGCAAACGAATTGGCAGCTCGCGACAAGATGATCAATCTGACCAGTCAATTGCGATTGCTGCGGATTGGGAAGGTGCGATTGGAGAGTGCTCGCGACTTGTCGACGTCCAAACTGGAGAAGGCCCAACTGGATTTGAACCGGACCCAGATCGTTGCACCGGTCGATGGGGTCGTGGTCCGGCACCTGGTTGAAACGGGCGCGTTTGTGCAACGAGGGACTCCCTTGCTGGTGCTGGCGGACACGTCGAAGGCAGAAGTCCGTTGCAAATTAGAGATGGAGGATCTCTTTTGGCTCTGGGATCAAACAACCGGTTCGACCGACTCGACCGCCGGTGTCAGTGTGGCGAAAGCCTATGAGATTCCCCTAACGGATGTCGACGTTGTCTATCGCATGGCCGGTCACGATGATCGGGAATATGTCTGGGCAGGCCGCTTGACACGTTATGACGGGATTGGACTGGACGAGCGGTCGCGGACGATTCCCTGTCGTGTCGTTGTTGATGCTCCGCGACAATTCCGTTCGCAATATCCCAACGGTCCACCGGCGTTGGTACGTGGTATGTACGTGACGGTTCGCATTCATGCTCGACCGACCATGGAGTTGCTCGAGATTCCCGAGCGGGCTCTGCAGCCGGGCAATATGATTTGGCGAGTTCGAAACAAGAAACTATCGATTGTCCCCGTCAACTTCGTCACGCTGCTCGACGTTCCCGGCTCGAAGGGAGAGGCCGATTCGTCCCGCGACGTGCTTATCTACCTGGACGATCCGAGTCAATTGGCGGCGGGAGATCGTGTCGTGGTATCTCCATTGGCATTTGTGCGCAGTGGTATGAATGTGCGAGTTTGGGAAGAGAAAACCGAGAGAAAGTGATTTCATGAGATCGGTCGTTCGTTGGGCAACTCAAAACGCGCCGGCCATGAACGTGCTGATGATCGCTGCGCTGATTGTCGGTGTGGCGGGGATGTCGATGCTGCGGCGCGAGATGTTTCCTGAGTTTGAATTGGAGATCGTGCTGGTTAGCGTCCCGTATCCTGGTGCCAGCCCCGAAGAGACCGAGGAAGGGATTTGTCAGAAGATTGAGGAAGCGGTCCGTTCGATCGACGGCATCAAGCGGCAGACGGCAATCGCCCAGGAAGGAGGCGGCTATGTCGTTCTTGAGTTGGAGTCGCATGTGAATGTCGACATAATCTTGAATGAAGTCCGTTCGGAAGTTGATGCGATCCCCAGTTTTCCCGTGTTGGCCGAAGAGCCGACGGTCAAGCAGATCACGTATCGTATTCCCGCAATCCGAGTCGGGGTGATTGGTGAAGAAACCGACGATCCGGAGGCCCATTGGCGGCTGCGCGAGATTACGGAGAAGGTTCGAGATGACCTGGTGCAATTGCCCTCGATTTCCCAGGCGTCCATTCTGGGTGCCCCGAAATACCAGATAGATATCGAGATTTCCCAAGAAGCTCTGCGGGCCCATGGTCTTTCATTGGAGGCGATTGCCAACATCATTCGTCGAGAGAATGTCGAACTGCCAGGTGGAACGCTGCGGACTCGTGGCCAGAATGTTCTGCTGCGCGGCAAGAATAAACATGAAGTGGGCAAGGAAATCGCCAAGCTGCCGGTCATCATGGACCCGAGTGGCGATGTGATCACGGTCGGTGAGTTGGGGCTGGTTCGGGATGCTTTTGTCGATGAATACTGGAGTTGTCGTGTCGATCGTAAACCAGGGATGGTGATTTCAGTCGACCGAACCAAGAGCGAAGATCTGTTGGCCATGGCGCGCGAGGTCCGTCAGTATGTGAAGAAAGCGAACATCTCGGGCTATAGGCTCGAGTATTGGGGGGACAGTTCGGTTGACGTTGGCGATCGCATGAGAATGCTGGTGCGAAACGGCATCCAAGGGCTTGTGCTTGTCTTCATCGTACTGGCCGTGTTTCTGGATTTGCGACTTGCCTTCTGGGTTGCAATTGGTATTCCAGTTTCGATCTTTGGTGCTGGTGCCGTGCTTTTCTTTGGTGGCGAAACGCTGAACATGCTATCGATGTTTGCGTTTCTGATTGCACTTGGTATTGTTGTCGATGATGCGATCGTAATTGGTGAGAACATCTACAGGCACCGTGAACTGGGCAAAAAACCTGTCCGTGCGGCGATCGACGGCACGGTGGAAGTGTTGCCGTCGGTATTTGCATCGATTGCGACGACGGTTATCGCATTCTTGCCTCTGATGTTCGTCGCCGGTGTAATGGGCAAGTTTTTTGCGGTTATTCCGGTGGCCGTGATCGCCATGCTTGTCATCTCGCTTGTCGAAGCGACGTTGATCTTGCCGTGCCACCTGTCGCACGAAGACAGTTGGATTTTCCATTTCCTCTCGATCGTTCTGTTTCCGTTCCGTGGATTGGCTCTGTTGTTCCATTGGATCAACCAGCATTCAGAGGCGGCTTTGAGTCGTTTCATTGACAACCGTTATGTACCGTTCGTCAGGTGGTCGACTCATAACGCCGGTTTCGTGATTTCATTGGCTATTGCCACATTGTTGATTGTCGGTGCGTTGATTGAAGCGGGAACGATACCTTTCGTTGTGTTTCCGAAACTTGACACAAGGACAATCGAAGCGCGTCTGGAGTTTCCCGATGGAACGCCGGGGGAAGTGACGGAGCGGGCGATACAGAAAATCGAGCAGTCGTTGTTGGCTGTCGAAAAGCGTTATGGGGGTGGGTTGGTGCGGCACTATTTCCGCATGGTTGGCTGGTCGACGCGCCCCAACGGTGTGGCTTCTCTGGGGGGCGTCCTCGCGGGCAGCCACCTTGGGATCATTCGGGTCGAACTCGTTTCACCGGAAGAGCGGGAGGTTCACAGCGAGCAATTCATCGAAGCGTGGCGCGGCTACTGGCGCGAACATTTCGCAGATGAGTTTCCGGGGGTCGAGAGTCTTGTGTTCGGGGGCGAGCAGATGGGCCCTGGAGGGCAGCCGATCGAGTTCAAGCTGCTCTCCTCGCCAGATCCGGCAAGTTTCCGACAACTGGAGGCAGCCGTGGAGGAATGCAAGACGAAGCTTGCTTCGTATAAAGGAGTGATCGACATCGACGATGATTCGCGGCCCGGAAAGTGGGAGTATCAGATCCGCGTCAAGGAGAGTGCCAAAGCACTCGGAGTCACCGTCGCCGACCTGGCTGAAACCGTTCGAGCGGCCTACTACGGTGAAGAGGTGATGCGATTGCAGCGAGGGCGGCATGAAGTCAAGCTGATGGTTCGCTATCCGCGCCGGCAGCGTCGTTCGTTGGCGGCGTTTGAGAACATTCGTGTTCGTACGGCCGACGGTGTCGAGCATCCGATATCCGAACTGGCTGACATTCATGTTCAGCGGAGCTATTCGGAAATCAATCGATTGAACCAGCTTCGATCGATCACCGTTCTGGCAGATATCGAAGGAGATGCCAACGCCCACAAGATTACCAAGAACTTGCGAAAAGAGTTCATGCCCAAGTTGCTTGCTCGGTATCCGGGCCTCCGAGTCCGATGGGAAGGCCAGCAAGAACAAACGCAAGAGTCGATAGATAGTCTGATGTTCGGCCTCTTTGTGGCCGTGCTCGGAATGTATGCGTTGCTTACGCTCGAGTTTCGTTCCTATATGCAACCACTGCTGATTCTGTTCGCTGTCCCGTTCGGGTTTATCGGCGCCGCTTTGGGGCATGTCGTCATGGGGCTCGAATTCACCTTGCTCAGCGTTTTCGGCATGATTGCCTTGACCGGCGTCGTTGTCAATGACGCAATTGTCTTGATCGATTTCATCGACCATCGACTCGAAGCCGGAATGGGCCTGCTCGATGCGCTGGTTGAAGCGGGACGACGGCGGTTTCGGCCGGTGATCTTGACCTCGGTAACGACCGTCGCCGGTTTGACGCCAATGTTGTTGGAAAAGTCCTTTCAAGGCCAGGTGCTGATACCGATGGCGACCAGTCTGGCATTTGGCCTGATGGGTTCGACTGTTCTTGTCTTGGTTCTCATTCCTGCAATGTACTATGTGTATGCTCGCATCATTGGTGTGCGGGAACCTATTGCAACACCGGACATCGAACCGGTCCCGTCGGCTTCTGCTCATCCAATTGCGCCGTCTGGCGTTACACCGGTCACGGATGTCGAGACGATTCCAAGATGAGCGGTCGGCAGGCAAGGTGCCCCCCAGGGATCCTCCGAGGACAGTGGGGTATACGTTGCCATCTCGTGACGCCCGAATACCTTGAGAATGAACGTATTCGCGCGGCGATCGTGAAACGATTCCTGGGGTCTATGGCGAACTGGCGGTCATTGTTACGATAGGCACATGATCACCGGATCGGTCATGTTCGTCCCGGCGCCCCATGAAAACGATTTGGCCACTCGCTCGTTTGCGGCGCTCTGGATAACAGATGCTCTCGCGAACGGCGTCGCGCGCGAGGGGCTCGAATGCGAACGGTCTCCTTCCGGTGTGCGAGCGAGACTTATTCAAATTGAATTTGCGGGTGCAGCCCGCGTCAGGAGAGGATAGAGTCATGTTTGAATCCATGGAAATGGCGCCGCCGGATGCGATTTTGGGGCTGACTGAGGCGTTCAAAAAGGACGTGAATCCGGAAAAGATCCATCTTTCGGTCGGGGTCTATCAGGATGCTTCGGGTACGACTCCCATTCTGCCGGTTGTTAAGGAGGCTGAGCAGCGGCTATTGCGCGACGAAACCAACAAAAGCTATCTACCAATCAATGGCCTACCGGACTACGGGCAGCAAGTTCGCCAACTGTTGTTCGGCGCCGAGCATGAGATTCTCGCGGCCGGCCGAGCCGTATCGGCACAAACACCGGGTGGAACGGGTGCATTGCGGGTTGCGGCCGATTTCCTCAAACAAAAACTGGGAAAGCAACGCATTTGGTGCAGCAAACCGACATGGGCAAACCACCCGAACGTTTTTCGGGCCGCTCAATTGGATGTCGATACGTATCCGTATCTCGACGCGTCGGGAACAGCACTCGATTTTGACCGGATGTTGGATGCTCTGAAGGAGATCCCGTCGGGTGATGTCATTTGTCTCCACGCCTGTTGTCACAATCCGTCCGGTGTCGATCCGACCGTGGCTCAGTGGCATGAAATCGCCCGCATCTTGAGCCAGCGAGGCGTACTGCCGCTGATCGATTTCGCTTATCAGGGGTTTGCCGAGGGATTGGAACAAGACGCGTCAGGTCTGCGAGCCGTACTGGAAGTCGTGCCCGAGCTGATCGTCTGCAGCTCGTTCTCCAAGAACTTTGGGCTATATGGCGAACGCGTGGGGGCGATGACGCTGGTTGCCGGATCGCAAGGAATCGCCGAGACAGCTCTGAGTCACATCAAGGTGTGTATCCGCACAAACTACAGCAACCCACCGAAGCATGGGGGAGCCATCGTTGCGACGGTTCTGGGAGATGCCGCTTTGCGCGAGGCGTGGGTCGAGCAGTTGACGGCCATGCGAAATCGCATTTCCGGAGTCCGACAGTTGCTCGTCGATACTTTGCAGCAGAAAGGTGTCACTCGCGATTTCTCGTTTATCGCGAGACAGCGAGGAATGTTCTCGTTCTCGGGACTTACGCCCGAACAGGTCGATCACTTGCGCGACGAGTACTCGATTTACATTGTGCGGAGTGGACGCATCAATGTGGCGGGTATCACAAACAAGAATATATCGCGGCTCTGTGATGCCATTGCTGCCGTACTGTAATCGGCTCGGGGCCACTTTGGCCGCTTTTGTTGGTCGCTTGGCTTTGTCAAGGATTAACGATCTTTGAGGTTGGTAACCCAGAGCGAATGTCTTCAATATCGAGAGACTCGTGCTTTGCCACAAAACGGGAGGAAAACACTGCTTCTCCGGGTTTTGAGACAAAGCCTTGTGGCCACCGATTTTTCCTAACGCGTGTGAGCGCGTCCGCAGCCAGGAAAAAGCGGTTGTAGCACGCTCTGTTCGAGAGCCACGAGGAGGGTCATTTATCATTTATCATTTATCATCTGTCATTCATCAGTGGAAAGAGTATAACGCTGCGGCGCTGCCTCTCTCGATGATTAATGAGTAATGTCAAATGATAAATGATAAATCGATCGCGCGGTATTTGCGAGCGTGCTGCACGACCCATTTATCAGCACGCCACGAATATTCCATTTACTTTCACGCCGATGGGATCACAGACGATCCAGCGGGGAGCGTTGACGAGTCGGTTGGGTAACGCTTCTGCCGCGCTAGGGAATTTGTGGCGTTGCCGGTCCGCTCGCCGTGTGCTGGCTCGGCTTCTACTAAGAATGGGCATCCAGATTGGCTTGGTTCTGAGGCCTCACGAGCGGCTGAAACGCTCGATGGCAGCCATTTGACACGTTTGGCGCGGACCTTCATCGACCGCCCTCTCGGTGACGTTTCGTTTGTCTGATTGATGCCCGTTGTGTCGACGATCATCCGCTGACGGTTGGCATGGCGCTCAGTCGCGGTTCCACTTCAACTGCGGAGTCTGAAACATCTGCTCGATCAGTCGCCGCGAGTCAACGTCGGCCGTGTCGGTCAGATGCAAGTAGAACATGGTGGTCTGCGGACTGCTGTGGCCCAGATACTTCTGAATGGCCTTTAAGCTGATGCCCGCTTCAAGTAGATGCGTGGCGAGGGAATGTCTCAGCGTATGTGGGCTGACCTTCTTTCCGAAGTCGATCTGCTTGGTAATCGTCTTGATCGCTCCCCGCACTGCCGTGGGACTTGTCGGTGTGGTGGAAGAATGTGGCATCAGAAAGCTCCTTGTTGAAGTGTGTGAAGAAACAACAAGGAAAAGATGCCCGCGCAAACGTTGACCGGCCGCAAATCGATCGGCTACAATGACTCCAGGTCTCGGCAAACCCCGCCGCGACAGCGGCTTACTTGAACAAATCGGTGAACCGGCGTTGGCTCGCGTGCGTTCCGATTGTTCAAACTCGTTTCCTTCGTTGACGGTTCTTGATTTTTCAACGTTCATCGCGTTGGTCCGCCAACCCGGTTAACTCAAACGTTAGGCCAGGAGGTATTCATGCGATCGTTTACTGCTGTGATTGAGCGATGTGTTGACACCGGACTATACGTCGGCTACGTTCCCGGATTTCCTGGCGCGCATTCCCAAGCCGGTAACCTGGACGAACTTCACGATAACCTTTCGGAAGTGATTGCAATGTTACTGGAGGATGGAGCCCCCAAGTTAGAGTCTGAGTTTGTTGGTACGCAGACGTTGCAGGTGTCCTAGCTATGGCGAAGCTTCCGGTATTGAAGCCTCGGGAAGTGGTTGCGCGTCTAGAGGTATTGGGATTTATCCAGGTCCGCCAGTGTGGTTCGCACAGGCAGTTTCGGCACGCAGACGGCCGCGGCACGACCGTGCCGTTTCACAAAGGGCGAGACTTATCGCCGATCCTGTTGCGGCAGATAGCGCGTGACATTGGAATGCCTGCTGAGGAATTCGTGAGTGTCGATGCGTAAACTGGCCGAACAAATCGGTTCCAGGTCAATGTTGTGCATCGCCGGCTACTGCGTTTTGTTCGCCGCGATTGGTTTCGTGTTCTGCGCGTGCATACGTTCCACGATTCGGAGGTCGCGGCGCAGCTCGGCAGTTCAACGTCGCGCTTCGCAAGTCATGGCCGGGCGCCAATCCCTGACTCATTCCGAGTTTGCGTCGCAATTCCCCCCGCCAGATGAGGCGGAGATTGCCAGTCGTCTTCACGAGATGCTCGAAAAAATCCTCATCGTTGACGTCATACTTGCGGCACAACCACCGTAATCTCTTGACTCCGCTCGAATCGCGGGCCGTTCGGTGAAAAGGCAAAACGATCTGACGTGCATATCTACGGGCAAGTGAGTCACGTTCCGCTTCACAGTAAGGTAATTTCCACTTCGAGCAGATCTGCTCAAGGAAGGCAATAGCAGCGAGTGCAGCGAGTTAGTGTTTACCATTCCTCTAGGGGAGGCTACTTCGATGAAGTTCGGTCGCCATTTTTTCATCGGTGTGTTTTTGTTAGCCCTTGCCGTATCTCAGGGGGCTTTCGGCAGGCAGATCAAAGTCCTTGTAGCCAAACGCCACCTTCCCGTCGTCGATTGACGCGATGCGGTTATTGGAAATCGCAATCCGGTAGGTGTAGCGAGCCAGGTACTTCAGGACCACTTCGGGACCGGCTTCAGGCGGTTCGACCCAGACAACCCATGAGAGGTTGTGCAACGGAGCCAGGAATTCGGTGAAGCGGTCCGCGTCGTCCAGGCGGGACTGCCCGCCGGTCATTTGCAATTCCCCCTTGGCGTGGGCTCCCTTTAAGAGCTCCAGCAGCTTGCCACGGAATTTCCCGCTTAGGCTATGGCAGCCATCCGCTGCGTGTTCGCGGCGCCCACGATCCGCAGCACTTGGGAGCGAGTGATCACTTCGGGCAGCGACTTGACGTTTTGCAGCTTCATCTGGCGGAGTGTCTGCCACTGGCGCTTGCAGGTTCGCGTGTAGAAGAACTTGATCTCCGAGAAGGCCACGCGTAGGGTTCCGCGAGCGTAATGCAGCTCGTTCTTCATATGCAGAAAGAAGCGGCGGAGTTGGTCCTCGGGTAGTCGTTCACGGGGTTTTCGTCTGCCATCGCGTTAGCACCGGAGCGTTCCGCGATTTATCATTAGTCATTTGACATTAGTCATTTATCATTGAGAGAGGCAACGCTGCGGGGTCATACTCTTTCCACTGAAGAATGAAAAATGATAAGTGAAAAACGAAAAATGCCCCTCCACGCACTGTCGCCGTGAACGGTTACGTCCTCGGTGATCTTGTCGGGTGCGGTCTGGCAGAAGTCGGCCAGTTTCCGCACGGCCCGCAGATAGCCATCATGAGTCCGTTGGCTCATGCCCTCCAAATGTAGATCTTCGGCCATGCGCGTGTAGAGTGGGCCAGTGAAGTAAGGAGAATGTGGCATCAGAAAGCTCCTTGTTGAAGTGAGTGAAGAAACAACAAGGAAAAGATGCCTGCGCAAACGTTGACCGGCCACAAATCGATCGGCTACAATGACTCGAGGTCCCGGCAAACCCCGCCGCGACAGCGGCTTACTTGAACAAAACGGTGCACCGGAGCGGCGAAGTCGGGCGGGCAGCCAGTGCAGAACGAGGCGTCGCCGCCCCCTGATCGATGACGTTATCCGCCTGGCGTCACCCGGACTGCCACCGGCCCGCCGAACCGCTACAATGCCGATATGGACACTGTATACGTCGAAACTTCCGTGATCAGCTATTTGCGGCAATAGCCGGTGAATGAGGTCATTGCCGCAGCACACCAGCTACTAACACAACGATGGTGGGACACCGAGCGGATGAAATACGAGCTCGTTGTTTCGCAATATGTGATTGACGAGGCGTCCGCTGGCGATCCAATGCTCGCCGCTGATCGGCTACGTGTCTTGTCCGGCATCCCGAGGTTAGCCGGCGCCCCGGAGATCGACCGCATCGCTGGTGAAATCATATCTCGGGCGATCCTGCCGCCCAAGGCTGCGGTCGATGCCCTTCATATTGCCTCTGTTGCACATCACCGGATACAATACCTGCTGACGTGGAATTGCAGGCATATCGCGAACGCCAAGATACTTCCACGCGTCCATCAAGTACTGACTGACCTTGGTATTCCACTTCCGATCGTTTGCACCCCCGAGGAGTTGATTGGTGATGATCCAAGAACAGAAGACTGATCCCGTCATCGAAGAAATTCACAAGGTGCGACGCGAAATCTCTGATCGTTTTGGTGGGGATGTCCGCGCTATTGCTGCTGACGCAAATGCCCGAATGGCCGCATCGGGTTGCCCGGTCTGGAAGTCGTCGGATAACAATGCGATCGACCGGAGCGGCGAATCTCGGCGGCCTGATGTGGAGAATCTTTCATCGCCGCCCGGTGATCGCTGACCGTTCGCCAGAAAAACACGTGGAAACATCTTGAAATGACGAGAATCACCCCCATTTGCGGCCTGTTCCTGCTTCTGATATGCGAGTCTCTTCTGGGATCGCCCCGCTCTGATAGACGAATCCTGGTGGACTCGAGCGAGGCTGCGTCGAAGGCTGTTGCGGATGCTTCGCCCGGAGATGTCATCGTTCTGACTGGTGCGATGCATCAGAGTTTTCGTCTCACAGTCAAAGGCCAAGGGACGCTGGAGCAGCCGATTACCTTTCGGGCTGAAGTGCCGGGCAAGATGCGATTGACCGGTAACTCACATATCGCGATTTCCGGAAAGCACGTGATCGTTGATGGTTTTGTTTTTGATCAAGCACGGGGTGAGACCATTGTTGAGTTCAAAGAGGCCACCCATTGCCAGTTGACCAATTGTGCGTTTTTCGACTGCGGTGATCCCAAGAACGCCTACCAGAAGATCATCTCCATCGGGCACCAGTCGAGTCATAATCGTGTCGACCACTGCTATATGCAAGGAAACCTTTCGATTGGCATGAGCGTGCGGATTGCTCCTGGAGATTACCGAAATACTCACAATCGGTTCGACCATAATTATTTCAAGGATATCGAACGCCGCTCAGGTAATGGTCAGGAGGCTGTGCAAATTGGTCAGGGAGGTTTTTCTGACCGGACTTCACAGTTCACGTTATTGGAATACTGCCTATTTGATAACGCGAGCGGCGACTCCGAGATGATCTCCAACAAGTCATCGGACAATACCTACCGATTCAACACCTTCCGGAACTGCGAAGCCATGCTAGCTTTGCGCGGTGGGAATCGAGTGCGTGTCGAAGGTAATTTCTTTTTCAATTGCCTGGGTGGTATCCGCGTTCACGGAAGTGAACATATC
>JAJSAJ010000378.1 GCA_024274855.1 Planctomycetota bacterium
ATATATTGACCGGATTGTGCCTCGGGCAAACCTGAAGAGTGAAATCGCCCGCACGATCGATTATTGTGGGAAATAGGATCTGGATTTTCCCACAGTATTAGTTGCTCAAACACCGGCTGGCACCTAGATTGGAACCATGGGATTTCTCGACCGACTCCAATCAATGTTCCAAAGCGACCGCCTCGATTTGCGAGAGCGTTATCAGATTCTGCGCCGGGCCGTTTCCGGCACCATGTCGAAGTTCTACATGGCACGGGATCGCCGAACTGGCGAGATCGTCGGACTGAAAATCGCCGATCGCGAGAAAGTTGCTGCGTTCGAGTCTCGTTTCAAAGAGCTCGACAAGCCTTGCGAGGGCGAGATCGCAATGAACCTCAACGGGCACCCCCTGGTTGTGCACACCCATGAGTTCGGACTGACAACCGACAATGTACCTTATATCGTGATGGAGTTCGTCAAAGGCCCCGGCCTGCAGTCGCTACTGGTCAATCGGGACCCGGTCATTGAGGGCCAGCGTCTGAAGCTGGTGCGTCAGACGGCCGAGGCATTGGAGTACGTTCATGAGAAGGGGTTCATTCATCGGGATGTGTGCCCGAGAAACTTCATTTACGAAACAACAACAGGCGATCTGAAACTGATCGATTTTGGCTTGACACTTCCTGCTCGCAAGGAGTTCATGCAGCCGGGCAATCGGACGGGTACGCCACTCTACATGGCTCCGGAAGTCGTCCGTCGTCGCTGGACGGACCAACGCTTAGACATCTTTGCCATGGGCGTTTCTGCTTATCAGATCTGTACTTACGAGATGCCCTGGCCCGTAATCGAAACATCGGGCAAGGCCGCGTTGGCTCACGACACGCAGACACCTCGAGATATCCTGGAGTATCGCCCGACGTTGGATCCGATCCTGGCGCGGGCCATCATGCGGTGTATCCGACCCAATCCGAACGATCGTCCCCAGACAGTCACATCTTTTCTGAGTATGATACGGCCCGTCCGACAGGACGACACGTAGCCGCCGCCCTCACGCCCCCCCCCACGCGGAGTAGGTCCAGTGATTCCAGCTGCGACATCGCTTGAAGGGCTGCGGTCGACTCCCTATACTTTGGGGTTTCCAGATTTGCCCGCGCGTGTTGCGAAGGAGTTGGCGGTATGACGATTGATAAGAGTCTGAAGGTTCGCGGCGGGATGATTCGCACGCGGAATGTGCTAACCCGAGTCGAGCGAATCACCCGACTCGCCGAGTTAGAGCGTTGGCATGAAGGCGATCCTGTTCTGGGCTTGCCGAAGGTGCGTGTGCAGCGGGTTTCGCTGAAGAAGAAGAAGAAGGCGAAGAAGCAAGAGGACGAAGAAAGCACGAGCGAGAGTTAGTCGGCCAAGATCAGACAGCCAAGATCAGACAGCCAAGATCAGACGGCAAGGATCAGACAATGCGAGTTTGTTTGGAGTATGGCCGACGTGGGCTGGAAGTCGACTTGCCGGATAACCATAGCGTTCGGTTGCTCAGTTACAAGCAGGCGGAGCCGCTGACCGATCCCGCGAGCTGGCTGCGTGAAGTCCTGATTCATCCAACGGGCACCGACTCGTTGGCAGAGCTTGCTTCCGGCCGCCGTTCTGCTTGCGTCGTGATCAGCGATATTACCCGACCGGTCCCCAACGAGCTGATTCTACACCCGGTTCTCGAAACACTTCAGGCAGCGGGAATCGATCGGTCGGACATCACGATTCTCATTGCGACTGGTCTGCACCGTCCCAATGAAGGGGACGAGTTAGTCGAGGTGGTTGGGCAGTCGATTGTCGACCAATACCGAATCGAGAACCACCACGGCCAGGTTCAAGACGAGCATACGTTTTTAGGGGATAGTCCCCGAGGTGTTCCGATCTGGATTGATTCGCGATACCTGCAAGCCGATCTAAAAATCACGATCGGTTTGATCGAACCGCACTTAATGGCCGGTTTCTCCGGTGGACGCAAGCTGATTTGTCCAGGTATCGCCGGACTCGAAACGATCAAGGCGTGGCATAGTCCGCCGTTTCTGGAACACCCAAACGCCGACTGTGGCATTCTGGACGGCAATCCGGTCCACGAAGAGAATACGTGGATTGGTCGCAAAGCGGGCTGTGACTTCATTGTCAATGTCGTGTTGGATGACCACCGACGGCCCCTTCGATTCGTCGCCGGTGATATGGAAGCCGCTTTTCTTGAGGGCGTTCAGTTTGTACGAGGTGTTGTGACGGACACGGTTCCCGAACCTGTCGACATTGTCGTGACCAGTGGTGCCGGATATCCGTTGGATACGAGCTTTTACCAGACCATCAAAGGAATGACCGGCGCATTGCCGATTGTCAAGCAAGGGGGCACGATTGTCATTGCGGCAAGCTTGGATGAAGGCATTGGAAGCCCGCAGTTCCAGCAGTTATTCAAAGACAACACTGATTTGGATTCGTTTATGACGCGGATCCAAACCAGCGACTACTTCGTCATGGATCAATGGCAGTTAGAAGAACTGGCCAAAGTGCGTCGCAAGGCAAATGTCACAGTTGTCACGGACGGTTTAGCGGCCGACGTTCTCGAGGGACTCTTTGTTCAAAGTGCTTCGACCGTTGAACTCGCGGTCGAGCAGGCCCTTGAGC
>JAJSAJ010000379.1 GCA_024274855.1 Planctomycetota bacterium
AAGCGAGTCTCGCAATCGCTTCACCGCTCACACAACGAACAAACCAAACGTAACAACGCGACCATTGGCTTGGACAAACGGCAACCAATCGGCCTGACAATGGGCCGTCGCGCATTCCCATTCCTAGATGTCACTCGGGATCGACCGGCGGAATAATCTGCGGCGGCTGGCTTGCGGACCTAAACGGATTCTGCGACGAAACCTGACGCCCTTTCCCGCTGCGCAAACCAGCGATTGCCCACGCACCAACGAAAACGCATGCATATAGGGTGGCAGATAAGAACAGCCCCGCAACCGCCGCGACCAGACCAATCGCCCAAGGCTTTGCCTGAACGGCCTGCGCAATGACCAATGAAAACAGGGCAACCCCTGTCATCACCAACAGCAAACGCCGAAGCGTGTAACGCGGAATGAGCATGGCACGATTCTCGCACATTTTCGTCGGGATGCAAGAACCTTGCGCAGATCGAAATGACGTCTTCCAACGCAGACCGCGTCCACAAGGAGCCAGTAGGTCCGGTTTGCCGAGCCGGACCCCTGAAACACCTATTACCTCACCATGTCAAGTCCCGCCCGGCAGGCGGGACCTACAAGAATTGACTTACCACAGAGTAGGACAAAAGAGAGCTGACCAGCACTTAAGGTTAATTCTGTCGGATTCCAACCGATGACCAATCGGCTTCTGAAACGCTGTCGAGACGACGAAAGAGCGACTTCGGTATTTCTTCAACCTCAAACGTACGTGGCACCGGCTTTTCCTTTCCGCCTTATGAGACAAACCATATTTCGGGGGATGTCTTGTCGTCACACGGATAAACGGTTGTCGAAACTCGTCCTTCTGCTTCGTGCTCTCGGTGTCCTCTGTGGTGAGAATCTTTGCCCCGCTCCAGCAATCTCTACCCCACTTTCAGTCCGCCCAAAGTCTTCCGACTATTTCATCCTCGCTCGACTCGAACTAAAATAGAGCGGTGCCATGTGTTCTTGCTCGCTCATCCCCAAGGAAGTTGTATTCATGAAATCGATTGAATTGCACCGCCAATGTCCCCGGGCCAACGGGTCGTGGTCGCTTTCAGAACCGTTTCGTTTCACTCGCCCAGCAGGCCTATTGTCCTGGTCTGGAATATTCGCTGTTGCGATTGTGTTCTTCGCTGCACCAAGGGCAAGGTCGGACGGGCCGGCTATCGATGTGACGCCGCGAGGTCCAGCACGGTTGTGCGGTTGGATGCTGGCCGAGGGAAAGGTTGACTTTGCTCATGACGCGTGCCAGCTGTCCGCGGGTACTCGACTGGTTTATACAGAGTATGAACAACGCGATTTCGTACTACGACTGAAGTACCGAACGATCGGCCCGCAGCCCGCGCAACTGGTTATCTATTATCGCAGCCGATTTCAGGCCGGTATGCGCCGCCCGGTCGGCAGCTTCGTGCGACTTGGCTATTGCGTGCCAACCGTGCGTGGTCAAACAGCCGATGCGCCCGCTTGGACTGACGTTCGGATGCGCATCACTGGACGTTCCGGTTCCCTTGAAATCAATGGCCGACAAGTGGCCGTTATTTCGCGGGCACCTTGTTGTTTCGGTCATATCGCTTTGGGTGTGGAGGCCGTCGGAGCGACTGCGATTGCCGTCAAGCAGATCGATATCAGCGAGCTTGGCTACACGCCGTTGCTGAACGGTCGCGATTTGAGCGGCTGGGAAGGAGCCGATCAGGACGCATCATTGTGTTGGCAAACGGAGGGAGACAAACTTGTCTGCACAGGCGCAAAGGGTCCGTGGCTTCGCAGCCTCCAATCCTTTGGTGACTTCAACCTTCGTTTGGAATACAAGCTTCAAGAGGGCGGCAATTCCGGAGTATACATTCGCGTGCCACCCGATGGGCGTCATCACGGCGCCGGAGCAGGTGTCGAAATTCAAGTTCTCGATGACCAGGCCGATCGGTACCGGAAATTGAAGCCGTATCAGTTTTCCGGAAGTGTCTACGCAGTCGTTGCGGCCAAGCCGCGCGTTGCCAGGCCGGCCGGCAACTGGAACTCGCTTGAAATCAACTGTCGAGCGGATCGTTATACGATTCGGCAAAACGGAGTAGTCGTTGTCGACGCAGACGCTGAGGATGCACCGGAATTAGGTCAGCGCCGCATGGCTGGCCGGCTCGGCTTGCAGAACCACAGCGAGGCGGTATGGTTTCGCCATCTAAGAATCGGGCCATCGCGTTGAGTCGTGAAGTCGCCGCTTGCGCGAAAGAAACCCCGGAAGAACAGACGTTCTTCCGGGGTACAAGTCGCTCGCAATGACGTGCCGCGGCGCGTCACTCTATTTCAGATCTTCGAATTTCCACTCGGCATGTGTCACCGTCGCGTTGCCTTCGGTATAGGTGACCGCCGACACGCCGCGGAAACACTTCAGGACGCTAAGCACGTCACCAATCTGTTGGGCGATTCCACCCATGGCTCCCGGCTGATTCGCCACGTTGGCTCCCATGCTCATCTGCACACCAAAATCGATCCAAGGCTCGATCGCCTCGATCAAACCAGCGAAGTTCAGGTACATGGCGGCACCAAGAGGTCGATCAACGTTCGCCAGTGGTCCACTCCCTTGCAACGGTGTCGGCTCCAACAGCCGCTTCGTGAACTTCGGCAGTAAAGAGAGTACCAGCGTGTCGTCCGACAGACCTGCATTGGGTGCAATCTGAACGTCCAATCCGCTCTCTTCGGGAAGTGCATAATAGTAGACGGTCCCGTTCCCAGCCGCATGCGTCTGGGGCTTGGCCAACTTGATCTCAGGGATCTCGTCCGGGAAATACTGCTGCAGCTCGCCCGTCGATGCTTTGTGTAGCGTGTCGAGCAGTTCCTGAAAGATCGAGAAATACTCTGAAAATGCCTCTTTCAGCTGGCCAGCGTCGCTAACGCCCTGAACAAAAGCCAACTCCAACATCGGCAACGGCTGGTCCGCTTCCGGAATCGCAACGTGCCATTGCTTGCTGGTCGCCTTTGCGTCCAACACGATGGCCCCTTGGCCGTCGGCAAGTGCCGGCATCAGCTTGTCACGGGTGACCGCGACTGCCCGCTCTAACAACGGCATCAAGTCCTTCTTTAGCGTCTCATACGCTTTTTGCTGATCCGGGTCGGCTTGTTCCAACAAAAACTGCTCGCCATAGTAACCCGCTCGGCTGAAGAATTTCGATATCATGTCGAAATCTTCCGGGGAACTCTTTCCACGAGCGGCGAAAAAGGCAATCGGATCAGCCCCCACGTGCTGGAGGATCGGCAACGGTTTGGACGTGTCAAGCTGCTTGTTCTCAGCCCAACTGTACGAAAAGCTCTCATAGCCGGCGGGAGTCATGAAACTGCTACTGAACACGGCACCTTGCTTCGGAACGTTCGCCTTCACCCACTCGGCAAACGACTCGATGTCCACAACCAACTCGCCCTGTAGCTTGACGCTGAGCGGTGACATCGGAAGCAGCTGCTTCGCCATCGCCACCAACTGCTCCATCTGGTTGTTGACTGATCCGATCGTCTCCATCAACTGGCCATTGACATAGCTGATTCCAGTGTAGGGACGGTCGGGATTCGCTCGCAAGCTGGCTAACTCTTCGCGATCGTACAATAGGGGTGCCTGCCCCAGCTTGTTTAGCTCTTTGTTGTCATCCCCAATAACGAGTAACAGATAGTCGTCACGAACACCCAGCGAAACAACCAACTTCAACGCAGTCAGCTTCTCAATCAACTTCTGCATCTGGGCCGGATCAATCTGGTCACCAATCGGAATCATCTGCCACGGAACGAGTGACCCGTCCAGACGAAGTGTCAAGAAATCGGCGCCACCAATTGTTTCCTTAGCGAACCGCTGCTGGATGACCGGCTGCTGATTGCCCAACGCCGTCAGGAGTCCCTCCAGACGTTGCAGTTGGCCCTCGGCACGCTTTGCGTCGCTCAGCTTGAACCCCATGACAAAGGACGGTATTTTTAGCTCGGTCTCAGGCTTATCCAGAACCTCAAGTGCTTTCTTCACCATCAATGAGGCCATCTCATCATTCTGCCCCTCGGCAGCTGCCTCCACCTGTGCCGCGTTGACGGCCGCGTTGATCTCACCAGCCAAGGTAACAAACTCGCCAATATCGCTGTTCGCATAACAAAACACCTCGTGACTAACCATGTCCTGCAACATGGCTACAAGCTGTTGGTTCGCATCATCTGCAAGCCACTGCTTAGCTTGGGCAACTTGCGGATTCTGGGGATTCTGCCATTGTGCCTGAATCATGAAGACGCCCATTTGGACCACAGGCATCGATTGAAGCTTGGCAAACGCCTTACTATTGACAAAAAGATCGAATTGCTCGCGCAATTTCAGCGAGTCGGCGAAAAACCCCACATCAGCCGGCACCAGCTTCAACACCGAGCTTTCTTGCAAGGGATCGGCGGCCGATGAAGCTGGCGGCGCGATCATGGGCAGGCAACCGGCCAGCATGGCCCAGACGGCCAGGTGACGTAGCAATCGGACTCGGACAAGACAAGACATCGTAATCCCCTTGGTCAAACAGTGAAAAAACTAGCATTTCGTTTCTTGTACCCAAGAAACGCTGTATTGGTTTCATCCCTAATGGAAAAAGTCAACAAAGACAGAACCTGGTTACACAGGGCGACAGGGCCGCACGGTCGTGGGTGCTCAAGATCCGGGACACCGGCAACGCACTCGGCCCCCAGCGTGGGACGACGTAGGAGCCCCTGCTCGACTCTGGCCACCTATTGTTTGGTAGGAGTGCAGCCTTGTAAAGGTGGGGTGCGCGCAAAGCGGCGGGCACGCATCCAACTGGTGGATACGTGCCCGCCAATACGTCCACGGCGCGACGCGGGCTACACATCATCCCAATCTTCGAAGATGCTGTCCAACACATCGTGACTCGGCGCGGCACCCGTATCATTGGCAAGCGTACTCAGCACACCTTCACTGACCTGGGCACCCAGTCCGGAAACGGCCACCGAATCGTCCAAGCCGATCAGGTCCAACGCTTGTTGACCTTCGGATTGCTCATCGCCCACTCGCTCGGAGATTCCGGAGAGATCCGAAGAGGTTGCGGCGCTGGCGGTAAACGTGGATACGAGCGAGTTGCCAACAGGCAGGGCACCAGGCAAACCGCCAATAGCCTGCGGATCGGTCGATGACGCTAGGCCGGTTGCCGAAACCGCCTCGCCTTCCGCCCCAACGTTACCACCACCCCCATTGAACACATGCTCGTTCAGGTAATTGATCACCCGAAGGGCATCATTCGGCGTTGCAAAGCCGTTGATGTCGACATCCAGATAGGGCTGGCTGGTCGCCGCACCTTCCAGACGCGTCGGCAGATGCTCGTTCAGGAAGTTGATCACGATCAACGCATCCAACGGCGTTACGTTACCGTCGGCATTGACGTCCGCGGGCTCAATCAGGTTTGTGTGCAGATTACCGAGCGGTTCGGAAACCGCACTCCCCACGCCCGCGACCGGCGGATCGAAGTTTCCGACTACCGGCAACGCGAAGTCATCACCAAACTGAGCATACATGTCCGGACCGAATGGAATCGGCGTAAACGGCACCGTGTTCTGGCCGGTCAACGGATCGACCACGATCCGATCAAGCACGGTTTGCCCGGGCACGTCATGGCCACCCGAAACCAGGAAGTACCATTCCCCGGCTTTTTCGGGCAGCACGCCCGCCCGGTCCGGGACCCATAATCCAAAGTCATCCACGCCGTCCGCGTCCATATCGGCCGACACCGGTCGCTCGCGAACGCCGATAACGCCGAACCCGAATGTCTGATCGGCCACGCCGTCCCAGCCTCGCAGAACACCGTTGGCCAGGTCGACTTGGAACCGATCATCCGCCCAGGTAGCCAAATCGTCGAAACCGTCCCCGTCGAAGTCGCCCACAATCGGATAGCCGCGCATCGTGGTCGACAAGGCCGTATCCGCGTCCAGTTGGAAATCGTGATCGCGGTCGAAATACCAGGTGTTGCCGGTGAAGACTCCCACCTCATCCCCGTTGACGTCATTCGCGTCGAAGCGCCCCGCCACCGGCAGACCGTTGATGTTCAGATGGTCGAACATCTGGACATTGGCAACACCGTCATTGTCGGTGTCGACCAGCCAACGCCAGGCAGCGCCAACGCGACCGTACGCGGCCAACTTGTCGAATCCGTCGGCCGTGTCGCCAGGATTCAGGGCAAAGTTACCAGCAAAAATGTCGTCACTCGTGTAACCCATCTGGTAAATAATGTCGCGGTTCGTGTAGTCCAGGTTCGTTGGATCGAATGTGGCGTTTCCATTCGTATCAACCCAGACGTTCCCTGCCGCCCAAACACCAATCTCCGGACGCGTGTCGACCGTGAACCGTGCCACGAAATCATGGCCAGGTACGCTGTCACCGGTCGGGAACTGAGGCGTACCCTGCGGCTCCTGAGCATTCGATTCGCCGTCCAGGTTATTGCAGGCCGGATCGATCAGATCATCTTCGACAGTCAGGGTAAAGCGGTCGTCCGGAAGCGGATTCGTAAAGGTCAAAACGATCGTACCACGAGCTGGATTGCCGTTCGTTATCGGATCACTCGTAAAGACAATCGACGCGATCGGGATCTCGCCATTGGCGTCACCGATCAGATGGTAATGCCCCGGGTTTTCCGCGATTTCTTCGACCAGTGCCGGATAGAGAAACTCGGGTGCGGTACGATTCGGAAGATCACGCACGCGGATCGATATCTGATTAATCAGCGGTGTCGGCTCCATCGTCGGCTCGGAAGCATTTTCCTTCAGGCCGAACAGGGCGTAAAGCGGATCGCTCGTCACAAACACATCCGTGATTTGTGGACCTTGCGTGTCCAGGAAGATTCGGAGCGTCGCCGCGTCAACCTCGTCGGTGATATTACCAGCCAGGTCCTCGCCCGTGGCGAAGATCGTCCGAAGGCCGTCCAACGGCAGACCGAGCGCCACCAGGATAGCTGGATCGTTCAGATCGATCGGTGTTGTGAACTCGTAGTATCCATTCGGGAACTGGTTGTTGCCATCGAGCGGAATCGCGACCGCCTTGCCAAGTTCCAAGTCGGTGCCGACTTCGAGTGTCCCATTCCCATTCATATCGACGTAGAACCGGACGATCGAGTTCGCTTCCGCCTCGCCGTAGAACGACGGCTTGGTGATGCTCGTCACATGCACCGGGTTGTGTGCACAATCATCATCGACCAATTCCAACAGAGTAACATTCGGTGCCACGGTATCGACCACGATTTCCAACGAATCGCTCCGATCACCGTAGCCGTACTCCGTTGTGCCGGCCGGATCGATCATCTCGACGCGAGCAGAAATGAAGTGGCTGCCATCGACCAATGTTGCGGCACCCGCCACGATCGCATCGTCAAAGTCGAACGTGTAGACACCCTCAACAGCGGCCGGTTGTGCGTAACCGATAACCTGTTGTGGAGCAATACCCGGTTGCTGCGGATCGCCTTCCACATAGACGGCAACCCGGTACCCGGCATCGGGCGAGTTCGGAAGAAGCGAAGGATTGAACGGAATCACAACCGGTCCGGCTGGCGGCGTATTCGTCGCCGGATTCCCGGGCAGATCGTGCAGGAAAATCCCATCATCCAACCGAATGATGATTGCCGGCGAGGCATCGTACGTAACGTTATCGAAGTGCGATCGACCCGTGTC
>JAJSAJ010000380.1 GCA_024274855.1 Planctomycetota bacterium
ACGTGCGTGGGGAATTGGTTTTCCAACTCGGTTTGTCGGCTTCCACGGAGGTTATGGAACAACCTGGGCCACGGCACCACGCCAGCCCGTCTGAGTATCCGCAGCAGACCGGTTCGCAGGTTTGGGCCACGGTATTGGGTGGGACCAGCATGAATATCGCCGGCGCTTTCAGGATCTCCTTCGCCGGCAGTAGGTGCGACGTGTACTTCCCGTTTCCTTCGTCTCCTTTTCGGATTTCCTTCTCTTTCCTTCGAAAGTCAAGAAATATCTAGACCGTCTCCTTCCGGGTTTACTTCCTTTTTTGGAGTCGCCGGTTTCGATATGACACATCGATCCGCGTTGAGAGGCCATCTTTGGGGATTTGCCAAGCCTACAGCCAAATCCGGCAGATGACGCGATGGCCAGAAGAAAGGCGCAAACGTAACCGTTCATGGCGAGCGTGCGTGGAGGGGCGGTTGGCAGTTTTCATTTTTCATTTGTCACTGATCATTTATCAGTGGAAAGAGTATGACCCCGCTGCGCTGCCTCGCTCGATGATAAACGAGTAATGCCAAATGACTGATGATAAATCGGGCGTGTGGGAAATCGGGGAAAACTCCGGTGTTAACGCGATGGCAGACGAAAACCCCGTGAACGACTACGCGCAAACTATACTGGACAGATGGTCCTTGAGTGGGACCAATGAGGCAACCGAGCATCGATCCCCAATAAAAGTGCCTGAAGGACTGATAAAGAGTCCTTCGGGCGGCCTCGACGGGAGTAAGCACCTCCCATGGGACAAGAACAGCCTACCTGTTCCGGTACCCTTTCGGCAAGGACTTCTCGCCTTGCACCACGGCAGTGACTGCGGAATAGACGTCGACGCAATCAAGTCCTGTGTCGCTTAATCTCGAATCGACCAAAACCCATGATTTGTAGACCGAAACGCCAAAAGTGGCGCTGCCCAACTAAGAGCATGATGATTGCTTTTTGCCCTTTATGTCCAGTCTTCAAACGTCAATCCTGGTATTCGTTCGAAATCCACGGTATTTCGCGTCAGTAAAGTCATGTTGTTGGATATCGCGATCGTAGCGATTCTTAAATCCATCGTCCCGACACGTACTTTCTCTTTCCGTAATTCATCGAAAAGGCTGGCGGCGGCTTCATCGTAGGGCAGAAGTTGCGCCTGCGCGTAATCCAGCAGGAGTCCTTCCAGTTTCTCGTACCCACGAACAACTCCCCTTTGGTCTTTCGCCCGGGCAACGTACACATTCCACCCCGACACCTGTTCGTGAAAAGAGACAATGCTGATGAAGAACTCCAGTGCGGAATGACGGGAAACGCGTTCCGACAGACGCTCGAAGGAACCGCCCGATCTCTGTTTCAGGATTGTGAGGCAATCGGTATCGAACAGAAACATCTGTTAATCCTCCGGCGGTTGTTCTGCATCACGAATCTCTTTTCCCAGTCGAGCAATCTCGGCGTAATCGGGGTCATCCTCCGCAGTGCCGATGATTGCCTGAATCCAGTTCTCCTTGGGCTGGATTCCTTTCGACTTGAGTTTCAGGCGAGCGACTTCGTGTTCCAAATGACTGAGACGTTCTTCAATCGACTGGGTAGACATGACAGATCTCCTGTGAAACGTAGCTTCTCGACCGTTGAATCGGTAGTAGTCTTCGGAAAGGATGAATCGGCTGCGTCCTGTCCAAGCAACCATTTTCAGCTCAAGCAGGCGATCTGTACAGGGGAGCAGTTCATCCGAAACCGGTTCTTCGCGGTTGAGGGCGTCCAGAACCAACCAATCGTCGGTTCTCAATTGCTGCAAATCTTCAGGTTCGAACTGATCGGGCACCCGGTTGGGCTTGTGCCGCACCGTGATCGCTGATTCCGGTTGGCTGGACGTGGATGGCAGCGAGTTTTCCGGGAATAATCTCGCCCCCTCGCGCATCCAATGATCTGTCCGCGCCAACCAAAAACCAGTGAACCTTTCGATGACTCCGGCGGCTAATCATACAGACGGAAGAATGCAGAGGAAGAATGCAGAGGAAGAATGCAGACACTCTGGTTTCTGAGGACGGCATTGATGCCGCAGGGCGTTTGCCCGAGATGTTGCGGAGATGGGATCGGTGGTCTGACAGCGGGAATGGCGAGCCGAAGGGTGGGGCGGGCGACGACGCGTGCTTTG
>JAJSAJ010000381.1 GCA_024274855.1 Planctomycetota bacterium
CGTATTTCGGACTATCAGAATATTCATTTGGCATGTCTTCATTCGTTTTGGGAACTGGGGAAGTGTTGTCGCTCCAAGAAGTCGCGTGGCTCGACACGAACACAAACCATGTTTTTGGGATCCATGACATGGCCGAGTAGAGTGCGGCCGCATGTGCCCCTGCCGCGAACGTTTATGTGAGATGTGCTGAAAGGATGATTGAGCTGTTCCAAAGAGAACTACCTTATGCGGATGCGGAGATAAATGCGGGCCAACAGTGAAAGGCAAAGTGGCTCGGTCAGCGCAAAAGAAAGTGGCGCGCCCGGGCAAGCAGTCTATTGTGCTGGTTCTCGCCCGAAGGAGTCGCGCCACCGACCGGAAATGTACCATAAACACAGTCCGTTTGGCAACCAAAAAAAGAAAAAAAGATTGCGTAATTGCCGTTTTCCATGAATGAAATCAAGGACAGGTTTAGTGCACGGTGCCCCAAGCATTCGCCAATCAATAACTGTCGCACTCTTCCGCGTACAGACCCCCATGGGCTCGTCCCATGGGTGAATCAGTCTCGCAGCTAAACGAGGATTGCCGCACGAACGCCCCCAGTAAACGCGACAACAATTGATCTGCCGGTCCTAAGTTCTTGACAAAGTTCCAGCGACCAACGGGCGCGGACCATTGGGGCTCCGATCGGTCGCTTGGATGTGGGTGCGGCCCTGCCGCCCTTCCTCGGACCGTTGGCGCTACAGAGTCCAGGACGGCCGATATGCGCGCTGGAGAAGATCGTTTGCTTGCGGAGCATTCATGAATGTCATGTCCGCTCCATTCCAGGTCAGTTGTTCTCCGACGCGATACGCGATGTTCCCTAGCAGTAGTGTCTCCGTGACCGCTCCTGAGTAATCGAAATTGCACAGTGTTGGCGATCCGGTCTTGCACGCCTTGATCCACTCACGGTGGTGGCCAATCGATTGAGGAATGCTTTGTTTTGGGGGTTGGTAATCGAGGAACTTGTCAGCCGGCCAAAGCATATGTTTGCCATAGCTGACCAGCAGCATCCCTTGTGTGCCGACAAAGACGCCCCATGCCCAGCCGGGGAACTTGTTCTCTTGGAACACGGGCGGTGCCTTGTGCCCATGGGTCCAGGTCAATGTAACGGGTGGTTGCGTGCCACGTGTCGGGAAGCCATAACGAACGTGCTGCCAGGCGGGTGTGCTTTCCGGATGAGGAGGCGGGCCTTCGGCCTTGATCGTGTCTGGGTACCGCAAGTCCAATGCCCAGAACGCCATATCAAGGTAGTGGCAGCCCATGTTGCCGTACGCGCCACCGCCAAAGTCCCACCAGTAGTGCCAATCGTGTGGCACATAGCAAGGATGATAAGGACGGTAGGGTGCCGGTCCAAGCCAGACGTCCCAGTTCAGCCCGGAGGGGATAGGCGGTTTGGCTTGAGGGCGGTCGCCCGCACTGCCTCCGCCGCGGAGCCAAAGGTGGCACTCGGTAACCTGCCCGATGGCCCTCGCGCGAATCAGCTCGATAATCCGGCGGTAATTGTCACAGGCATGGATTTGCGTTCCCATTTGGGTGGCAACTTTCGCTTGCCGAGCCACGTTGGCGGCCACACGCGCTTCGTGAACCGAGTGGGCCAGGGGTTTTTCGCAATAGACGTGCTTGCCCATGCGCATCGCAGTCACACTGGCGGGAGCATGGACGTGGTTGGGCGTGCTGACGACAACCGCATCGATTTGGCCATCCAATCGGTCGAGCAACTTGCGGTAGTCCTCAAACTTTTTCGCTTTGGAGTACTTGCCAAACGAGTCGGCCGCTCGCCGCGAGTACACATCACACAAGGCGACAATATGCTGGCTCGAAACCCCTGCAAGGTTGGATGCACCGCGACCACCCGCGCCTATCACTGCGATGTTCAGCTTTTCATTTGCGTTGTAGCCATGTGCGGATTGGCTGTTACTCAGGATCGTCCAGACCGCACCTGCCGATGCGGCAGTGCCCAGAAACTCGCGCCGGTTGAATCTCGCTCGCATGGTCCATGCTCCTTATTCGTTGTCGTTCCCGCCCGGATTCTACCATTTCTGTTCGCAATATCGGGGATGGTACGCGCATTTTGGTGCTCGAGATATTATAACAAGCTGGCAAGGTGAGCGTTCGAGTGAGAAAAAGGAGAGCAGAGAACGCGAATCTCTGCTGATACGTGTTCCCGTTGGGCTCATCTTTCGGAGCCGCGAAACCGTGCGGGCACCCGAGTCGGCACTTGCGTGGCAACAAAACATTGGATTTGACTTCATTACGCGGAAACCATGAGGAGATTGACTATGATGCGATTGATGCTGTTGTTGGTTGGGTTAAGCGCGACGGCGTTGGGTGCCGAGGATCGTAAAGTGGTTCTTTTCAATCATGAGAATCTGTCCGGGTGGGATGCCTATTTGGTCGATCCCGACGTTGCGATGGACGATGTCTGGAGCGTGAAGGACGGCGTGCTTGTCTGTAAGGGTGAGCCGATGGGGTATTTGGCCACGAAGAAGACGTACAAGAACTTCAAGCTGATTGTCGAGTGGCGTTGGCCGGCAGGGAAAGAACCGGGTAATAGCGGCGTACTAATGCGGATCACCGGCCAGCCGATGGCACTTCCCAAATGTGTTGAAGCGCAACTCAAGAGCGGTAACGCTGGAGATATCTGGGCATTCCAGGGGTTTCATGTTCAAGGAGCTCCAGCTCGATTTAAGAAAGTCGAGCACAAGACGCTTGGTAAGATTCTGGGTGTCAACAAAATTCGCCCCGCCGAAAAGAAGCCAGGACTCTGGAACAAGTACGAAATCACTGTCAACGGCGGCAAGATGACCATTGTGGTCAATGGTGAAGAAGTCAACGAATGCACGGGACTCGATCAAGTGGCCGGGAAAATCGGATTGCAGTCCGAAGGGGGCGAAATTCACTTTCGATCCGTGATACTGACACCGTTGGACGACTAGTCGGACTCGAAGATGTGCCTGCGGCGCGCAGAAGCTACAACCTGAAACTCTAAGTTCTGAATCCTGAATGGTTGTGGCTGGAGTATGCGCTATTGGTATCATGAGGAAAGACGACATGATGCGACATCTGTTGTTTGCGGTGTTCCTTTGCGTGGTGTCGGGACTCTGCGGTTCAGGTTCTTGGGTTGCGCCCAGCGGCGCAGCCGACGCTCCGGTATCCCCATTACCGCGACTCAAAGTTGACAAGGGCGAGCGGGGAAACATCGCTGTTTTGCGAGCCGAGTTTCCCGGCACGGATCAAGCTGTTATCGATACGATTGCCGCCCGGCTTCGCCAAACAGGGTTCGGTGTAACACGACTGTCCGCCGAACAGGTGTGCGATCCGCGAATCTTGTCTGCTCGACAGTTCTTTCTCTATGTGATTCCCGATTGCCGAACGTATCCCGCAGCGGGTCTTGAGACGCTACTGGCGTATGCCGGCCAGCAAGGGCACGTGCTTTGGCTGGGTGGGCCGTTCCTGGATAACCCGCTTTGGAACAAGGATGGGCGTTGGCGGAATCGACAAGATATGCTCGAGGCAAGGAAACAGGCTAAGCCTGTCTGGTTCCCGTTCGGAATTAAAAAACACAATACAGAAGTCTGGTCTCGCAACTGCAACGATCGACGCGTGCCGGCTTCCTGGAAAGTCGAATCGGAAGGGCCGGATGGCCAGCCATGTTTCAAGTTCTGGACGAAGAATGTTACCGGTTGGGATGGCTATCGGTCGCCGGATACTCGGGCGGTTTTCGGCAAGCAGCATGATCTCTTGACGCTGATGGCGAAAGGGGATGCGCATACGCCGCAACTGGCTGTGGAAATTCAAGAAAAAGACGGATCGCGGTGGTTTGCCACCGTCGATATCGAAACGCGGTGGCAGCGGATCGCGTTGTCGACCCGGCAGTTCCAGTACTGGCCTGATGGTTCGCCTCGTCATGGTCGAGGAGGAAAGGGCGATCATCTTCGGCCCGAAAATGCCGTCCGCGTGATTTTTCAACTGGCCCATTCGCACACTCCGGATGTCCCGGCGGGCGAGCACTCGTTTTGCGTGGCCGATATCGGGACCTGTGTCGATCCCGCGTCCGTTATCGATGTGTCGGGCAAGCTTGTTAGCAGTAGCCTGGAGACGATCTACCCTCGCTACAAGGTCTACGAATTGCGTGATTCGGTCGCCCTGCAGTCTCGAAAGGATTCGCCGATCCTTGCCGGTAGCGATTGGCCGACATCGAGTGACACGGTTTGCGCGATTCCGCGAACGATGGGACGCGGATATCAGCGACAACAAAAATGGCGTTACATCCGGATTCTTGATGCTCTTGACGATGACAAGCCGACGCACGGACCGGATTCCCCGCGTGCAAAGTTGCACTCACGTGGCAGCCCTGCCTGGCTGCTGATCAACCGCGCCGGACCGATGAAAGGATCTCTGTTTGCCTGTATCGGACTGGATGAGTCGGAAAGCGTTTTGAAAGTGCCCATATCGAAGGCCGCAACGGATATTGTCGAGCGGATTAGCAAGGGCGCGTTTTTGGCCGAGGCTGGTACTGAGCACTTCAGCTACTGGCCGGGTGAACCGGTTAAGATTGGGGCCGTCGTTGTGAATGTTGCTGATGTGGATCAGACGGTCACGTTGCAAGTCGCCGTGCGTGATCCGAAAAAGCAAGTACGGTTTTCCCGGATGGTTCAACTTGACGTGCCGGCCAGGAACCGAGCCGAGTGGCAGGATGAGCTGATACTCGAATCTTTCGGGCCGGGTGTCTGTCGAATTTCTGTTGAGTTGGTCAAGGGCCAAGAGAAACTGGATCAGATCACCCATGATTTGACCGTGCTTGAAACCAAACTGCCTGACAAGGATGAGTTTCTGACAGTGCGAGGAAATGATTTCTACCTAAAGAACAGGAAATGGTATCCGGTCGGTATTAATTACTGGCCGCTCTACGTTTCCGGAATGGATCATAAGGACTATTGGTCCGGTTGGCTCACACGATCCTATTACGAACCGAACCTTGTCGAGCAGGATTTGGCGCGAATGGAGTCACTTGGAATCAACTTGGTAAGTATCCAGTCGCATGCGCCGTCGTGCTATCGCAACTTGCTTGATTTTCTCGATCGGTGTCGTCGCCATCAGATTCGGGTCAATTTGTTTTGCGCTCTAGCCTCCCCATTGGCATTTCGGGAGAAGGAACTGAGGGAGTTTGTTCGGACGGCTAGACTAGCAGAGAATCCCACCGTGATTGCATATGACACGATTTGGGAACCGGGGAATTATGTTTTTCGAAAAGATTGGCGGAAACGATGGGACGTCGCGTGGCGCGCGTGGGTGGTTCAACAGTATGGTAGCATTGAAGCAGCTGAAAAAGACTGGCACTTCAAGGCTAGATGTGACGATGCGGGCCGGCTTGTTTCACCACCAGATCGACAGTTTCGTGAGGATGGTCCATGGCGAATCGTTATGGCTGCCTATCGTCGATTCATGGACGATCTGACCAGTCGCAAATGGAATCGAGCGACGCGCCGACTGCGACAGATCGATCCGATCCATCTGATCAGTTTTCGACAGGGGAATACGCTGCCGCATGATTTTGCTTTTACCGGAACACCAAAACATGTCGACTTCATGTGTCCGGAGGGCTATTCGATTCGGCCAGACGGGTATTACGCCGCGGGGTTTATTACCCGGTATGTCCATTTTACGACCGGCGGCAAACCAATTGTCTGGTCCGAATTCGGACAGAGTGTCTGGGACTCGCACCGGATGAGTCCTTCAGCGAAACGCATCCTTGCCGTGGCCGACTATCATGAGATGTTTTACCGAATGGTTCTCGAAAGCGGTGCCAATGGTACGATTCCCTGGTGGTGGCCTGGTGGATACCGAGTTGGCGAACGGAGTGACTATGGTATTGTCAATCCGGATGGAACACCTCGACCTGCCGCCCAGTTGATTCAAAAGTACGGTCCGAAGATGAAAAACGCACGCTACTGGCCCGCGCCGACCACTTGGTTTACGATCGATCGCGATGCTCATGCGGGTGGATATTGGCATGTCTGTTTCGGTAGTGGCCGAGATGCCTATCGCGACGCAGTGCGATCGGGAGGTAACCTGGGGATCCGTACGACGGGTACTGGAACAACATCCGCTGATACGCCCATGATCGCCGTCGGCAACCAACCGTGCACTGGGCACAATCCACCCAAGTATTTGAATGCCGAGTTCAACGAGGTGCTTGTTTGGGACGCCGATGGCCAGTGGGTGGATGCCGAGGAGGGGATTGTGATCACGGTGCCGTCGGGCAAGGCCGTTCGTTGCCAGATTAGCGTCGGCAACACACAAGAGGCGACTTGGATCGCGCCGCGTGAGGATCTGAATCAGCCGGGTTCCGTGCTCTTGCAGACGACGAGTCAGTCGGAGGTCAACGGCCGGTGGCCTCTGCCGACAAACACGCCCTATCTGGCCGATGCGGACTTTGGCGAGTTTGTTTTGGCTGACGGGATCACCCGGCCAACTCGGATCGAACTGCGAATGGTCGCGGAAGGGCGGACTGAGTTTGGCGAAATACGATCGTTTATACTGAAGCCTCGCAAACGGTGAGGCTTCCGTGACACAACCTTTAGAGTAGCTGCGTGAAAGATTGGCGGCCTGCCGCTCCGCACG
>JAJSAJ010000023.1 GCA_024274855.1 Planctomycetota bacterium
CTTCGTGGTTCCGTTGCCCGCAGTCGATGCTCGTGACTACGACTTCGACGGCGAGATCTCTCGTCCTGTCCTGAAGAACGAACTGGCTCGTTCGCATTGATTGACACGGAGGAATAACATGGCCAAGCGGAAACGAAAACGGAAGCCGAAGAAGCCCGTCGTCACCCGATTCGAGGTGGGCGACAAGGTTCGAGTCAGGCACGGCGTCGTGGATGTGGAATACCCTGACATGCCGATGGGCGGCTGGGTTGGAACCATTTCCGAGGTCCACCGCACCGGCATGTACACGGTGCGATGGAGCCAGGAAACGTTGGCAGCCATCCATCCCATTTTCAAGAAGCGATGCGAGCGGGACGGGCTGATCCTGGAGGAGTATCGACTGGGCGATGACGATCTGGAATCTGACACCGGTGGGCCGCTGGACATCGAGCATCCCAAGGAGATCAATACCAAGCCGCTGTCACCCAAGGACCAGGACGACCGGATCAGGATGGTTCTGGGGCTGACCAGCAATGATCCATTGCCCGACGTGGACAGCAACGCATTGGAACAATATCACGCACACTTGATGGAGCAGTTGTCGTTTCCCTTCGATGCCGGATGCACTTCGGAAACTGGGCCTTTCTCAAGGAGAACCATCCAAGTGAAAGTTACCAGCTTGGGCGATCCCGATGAACCGATGATCGACGACAGCTACGGGATCATTTGCGAGGCGAAGCACGAGCGACGTTCCATTGACATCCCTCTGGACGAACTGGAAGTCAAGAAGAACAAGCCCAACCGGCAGTTGATCGAGGATTACAGCTATTGGCTCCACAACTGGTCCTAGACTTTGCGAAGACACCAATGCCCCAAAAGCGAATCACCATCATCTCGGCCATCCACGGCAAGCTGACCTACGAGCACAAGGTCTGTGAGCCGGACATGGCATGGATTATCGAAAAGTGGCTGGACCGGCACCCAGAGATCAGAAGACGGCGCAAGGATACCGGAAGGGACACGATGCACAGCGGCGAGCAAGTAAGGCGAACTCAGGGATTCGCAAGTTAGCTCGAAGAACTCGACTGTGCGTAAAGCTCGTCGTGTCGTGCGTGCAATTGTCCATCCTCGAACCGGAAAGTCAATGTCACTTCCCTGTGCCTGCGCCGACTTGCGAAGCACATTGCAAATGACACACACAGACAATGGTGGTTTCCGACGTAAACCGAAACGAACGCAGCCGCAATCATCAGTAATCTATGAGTCTGTATGGCAGGCCGTCGCTGGCCACGATACCGTCCAATGTCGCCGTTGCAGAAGGCATGATGGTTGCCAACCGTCGTGGTCACCGTGAATGCGAGCGTGTCGCTGGCAATGAACTAACCGTTGTTGGGTTTGAGGCGAGGCACGTCAGCACTGAGAACAGCTATGTGCCAGGGATCTGTGGCTTGTGATAGGCAATCGCCTTTGCACCATGGTGCATCACCTGGCACTTTCATCGCCCGCCGCTTCCAAACAGCCCGGTAAGCCTCGGGGCGAAAACCGCAGTGTTGAATCTTGGTCACAAAGTCTCTCTTCTCCGAGGCAACTCGACATCATGTAACTTTCGCCATGTAACTTCCGCAAAAAGTTACATGGTCCGGGACATGTACATTGCCCTTGCGCTAATCACGCTTTGAGTCCGAAAACCCCGACGAGTTTGGGCCACAAACCAATCCGCACATTTCTTTCAACAGTTCGTGGAAAAGATCGTGGCCGTACTCATATATATGTAGGAGGAGCCAATGACCATCGACGAGAAAGAAACAAGCTCCTGTTGGAAACCGGCACCCTGGAACGCAACTTCTACAACCCAGGCTGGAAGAGTTATGGCTACCGATTTTGTGACCCAAAACTGAGATATGCGAAGCGGAATAGGATGCCGCTGCGAGATCCAAAGCTGGCGAAGCGGATCAACGACCATAGAAGCAAACAGGCAACAACGAGGACAGACCGTTGGCTTCGCAGCCAACTATTCAAGCTGGCTTTGGCCAAGATCGACGAAGACTTCTTGATGACGGTTGGCCGCATTGCCATCAGGGAGAATGGCGGAAAATTGGAGGACAAGCTCGAAGCCTATCAGTACATCCTGGAGCGAATCGCCAATCAGGAGCACTGCTGGAAACCGGATGATCAAGGTCGCAGATATAGCCTCGTCACCAACATGAAGCGAGAACTGCGGAGATTGCTTCGGGTCGATGACCAACGGCTCCAGTATATTGACATGCCAAATTCGCAACTGACCTTTCTTTACCCGGGAATGATACGAGACGGAGTGGAGTGTCCTGAGTTCTTCGGACTGTGCCAGGAGGGACGACTTTACCGGCACGTTGCACAACATGCGAGGACAACCCGCCCCAGGGTGAAGAAGGCAATCACGCAACGTGCTCTGTTCTCGCCGAATGATGCACCCTGTCAGAGGAGTAAGATCAAGCAGACGTTCGACAAGCTGTTTCCTGCGGTGGCAAGTTACCTTTACGAGGCGAAAGAGTGCAAAGACGGTGGAAGCAGGCTGGCGAAACGATTGCAGTTCGCCGAGTCGGACCTGATTATCGACACAGTGTGCGGACGGTTACGGCAGGAGGGGCGAGTGAAGTTCGTGACGCCGGTACATGACTGCTTGATCTTTCTTCCAGGCGATGCGACATACATCAAAACCGTCATGGAAGAAGAGTTCGCCAAGATCGGCATTTGCCCACGATTGGAGGTTAAAGACTTGTGAAGACGGGCATTGCCGTTACTAGGAGTCCCTTCGTGGCGATGCGCTCCGAATGCGAGATTTGGGCAAACGGAAGAGGCGAGTGGTCAGGTCCGTTGGGAAAACTCTCTGCCGATAACGACTGCACCACTACCAACGCCCCCAGCATTCCCGGCAAATTTCCCCATGAAGGCTCAATACAAAATTTGGAACACAAAAATGCCGGGCAGTCTCCTGCGAGACCACCCGGCATCGGTGCCGCTATTAGCCAGCCTTGGAAGTGCCGCCGCCCCTAATAGTCGCCGCCAATCGCTTCCTGGCGATCTTGCAGTAGTCGGCCATGATGTCGAAGCCGTAATAATCATGGCCTAGTTTCTTCGCAGCGATCAAGGTGCTGCCACTCCCTGCGAACGGGTCCAAGACTGTCCCGCCCGGTGGGCAAAACGTCGGAATAAGTTTATCAGCCAGTTCGACTGGGAACATGGCCGGGTGGTCGATTCCTTTCTCGATACCGCCAACTGGGACATTCCAAACATCAGCTACACGGGCAATACCGGACTTCTCCTGTTTCCCGCCCGGAGACCACCGAGAGTTCTTGATTCGGGCGATTGCCAGTCTCTCACTCGGCTCAAGATAGCCAACTTTTCGTCGAGGCGATGCTGGCCA
>JAJSAJ010000382.1 GCA_024274855.1 Planctomycetota bacterium
AGAAGAGGCTTACGTCCATTGGGTTCGGCGGTTTATCCTTGACAACAACAAGCGGCATCCGAAAGAACTGGGCAAACGCGAGCTCGAAGCGTTCCTGACGTATCTGGCCGTGGACCGGCATGTTTCCTCGTCCACGCAGAATCAAGCTCTCTCAGCCATACTCTTTCTCTATCGTCACGTTCTGGAAATGGAACTGGGCTGGCTCGAAGAAGTGGTCCGTGCCAAACGTTCTTCGTATGTTCCCACCGTGTTCACTCACGACGAGGTGACGGCCATTCTGCGGCAGATGACCGGGATCAACGGGCTGATTGCTCGATTGCTCTATGGCTCAGGGATGCGCGGCAGCGAAGCACTGCGGTTGCGCAGGGGAAGTGTACCAGGCCCCGTTTCCCTTCAGGCACGAAACCGATAGCCGATATAGGGAACGGTCTGAATGTAATCGTGGAAGAACCCGAGTGCGTGCCGCAACCGCGCGACATGGCCGTCCAAGGCTTCCGGAGCGCCCGGGTGGCGATGCGTACTGATCGCCTTGGCAATGCGGCGTCGTGTGAACGCGCGATACGGCCGCGCGGCGAGAAATCTCAATAGGCGGAATGCGATAAGATCAAGCTGGATGGTTTCCCGGCCGAGCTTCATTTCGTACGAATAGCCGGAGACCACGCGGTGATCTGTTTCACGCCGTTCGTGTCCATCAATGGATCGTTCGTAGCCGACGAGCTCGGCTAAACAGCCGTAATGGTCTTTGGGCACGCGACCGCCCTCCCATCGAAAAGTCCTTACTGTCAGCAGTATAGTCGCTGGTGCCATGCTCGTGAAGGGAGGCCGCTGGCCCGCGAGGCGTTTCCGGAACTTTATTCGATCGTGGCGGCGGTAATTGCCAGCAATGCGGCAGTGCCACGAGCGTTTTCGACCGGCAACACGTCGATAGACTGGATCTCCACATCGGGGCGTGGGTTGTTCCATTGCATGCTGTAGACGACTGCCTGGAACGGTGTACCTTCGTAGGGTCGTGTCCACGCCAGTTGTGCACCAGGTAATGCGTGAGGTTCTTTTAGCTTGTAGCTGTCGATCTCTTTCTCCATGCGGATCGGCAAGATCACTTCCTGGCCATCAGCGTATCGGACTGAATATCGTACGATTTCGAAGTTCGTTCCCTTCTTTCTTTCTCGGTTGCCGGGGCCTCTTCTGATTCGCGCGGTGTGGAGGAAGAACAGTGCGTCGGCTCGGCGATGGACCGGGATCCCTCGGACTTCTTTGGGTAACTTGTTCGGGAGATTCGGACCATCCAGCATGATGCAGTTGGGTAGCGGTGAGGTCGCGAACTCGTAGATGTCAAAGTTCACGCGCGCGAACTGTTGGTTTCCGGTTGGAAGGTCTTTCAGAGTAAAACGCCTATCGCCAAACCAGCCTCGTTCGTTTCGAAACTGCGTTGCGTGTTTTGAGATATCGATGGGAGTATAGGCGAGATGTGCACCCGCAATCACGGCTTGTCCACCCCCGAAAGGTGCCCCCAGGTTTCTCAGAATCGCCGCCAGGACGTTCTGTTTCTTGGTCGCGTTTATCGGTACTTCTTCCGTCTTCTTGAAGAGCAAGTTGACCAGTACAATCCCGCCCTTACCTCGCGGATACTTGACTAACCCGCCGCTCTTGAGCATCGGTTTGACTCGCTGGGAAAACCATTCCGGCCGTTGTGCGAAAAAGGCGATATTGTCACACCCGATAATGGGCGTGCCGTTTCGGCGTTTTTCCTGAATGTCGTCGTGTTGAACGTGCCGGATCGTGATCCGAGTCGCTATGCGAGGTGGATCAATGTCGAAGCGAGCAGGTTCGCCGTCCGCCGGCACATCAAATGTCAATGCGGTCGATTTATCGCCGTCAAAAACCAGTTCGACTTTGCGCGTGGGATTGTAGAGCACGTTTCCATCCCACTCCCAGGCGATCAGCGTTTCTGGTCTGGGGAGAGTCAGTTCATACGTGTCGTTCGTGGCCGGATGGTTCTGGATGTACTTCCAGCCATCGGCACTAACCATGCCGTTGACAAAGTTGTACCACGCGTCACTGTTCCATGTTCCGAACGGAGCGACTTCATCGAGGTCGACGATGTAGCTGAACGTGTCCGAGGCAACGTAGCGTCCCGACTGCCATGGAAAGATTTTTTGGGACGAATAGAGGGCCACGTCACTAAGCGACACGCCCGCTAACAGTCTGTTCTTTGGCAGCGCGAAAGTAACACGTTCGCGTCGAAACGGGCGCAGTAAGTGTTGGTACCCGACCAGCTTGTTGTAGTCGGCGAGCCCTTCGGGGGTAAGGCCATGCAGTACAATCCAGCCTCCGGCATCGTTGAACGCTTGAACTCGGTCAATGTTGCGGACCAGTGCGTTGAGATTGTTCGGCGTGGCAGATATGACGGTAATCTGGCACTGTGACAAGGAAGTGACGGGATCTGCCGCGGGGCTGTATTTCAGGTTGATCGAATCGAGTACCGTTGTCAGTGTTGGATCGGCAATGGCGAGCGTCTTGCGGAAAGCAAGTTGATAGGTCGCGTTGAAGTCAAGCATGTTCAGCAGCAGGGTCTCGGCGGCCGGATGCTCAGCTAGCTTCTCGCCGACCAGCAATTGGCAAAGTGTTATCAATCCATCGTTGATGGGGATTGTCAGCAATGCCGAATTCGCCAGTGACTCATTGCACTGTATCAGCGAACGGGCACTTCGCTTCGGCTTGACATACGCATTCTTGTAGACCACTTCTCCAGGTTCCCAAGTAAAGAAGTCCTTGTCACGCAGGCCCTTTAGCATCGGGGAAGATGCATCTTCGATAAAAGCGGTACGGCCAACATTGGACTGGTATTCGAGATCGGCCGGTTGCACGCCTTGGTAACGCAACGCGTACTGCTGTTCCAGCAGGATGACGCGGCCACCCTCGGATGCGTATGCCGCGAGGAGCGTGGTGGTCGTGTCGGCCGGGCGGAGTGCATCTGGTCCGATAAGCCAAATCTTGCCCGCCGGTGGTTGTGCCAGGTCGTTCTGCAGGGTGAATCGAATCTTGCGATTCGTCAGATACGTTGCCACCTTTCCCAACGGATCAAAAACGAAAAGATCGTCCGCCCGGCATTCCGCGACCGCCTGCGGCACTGGAAGATCGTTGCCTGAGGGCAGGACCGAGATTTCCTTCACGTCGTGGAATAGCTGCTTTCCTTCCGCGGTTAGCGAGAGTATCCACTTGCCTTCGAGCCGTTTTGTCGTGGCGGGGATCGGCATGGTGATGTCAAACTTCTCAGCACTCCCAGGCAAAACCGTGTGAACGGTGTGGTTGCCGGCGATTTCCTTGCCGCCGAGTATCAGCTTCCATGTGAATGTGAGTGGGGTGGTAAAACGCGTATTGTTGAAGAGCCCGACGGTTCGAGTGACCCGGCTCTGGGAAGCAAGCGAGTTGTCCCATTGCCGCACGAGCGCCACACGGGGTGCCCAGTATCGATACTGGGACCCATCCGCGTCGGAAGGGGACTGGCAGAAATCGCAAGCCGAAATGCCAAACCATCGATATCCTTGTGAGATTACCTGCATTGCCTTGCCGACCGCCGGCCGGTTTCCGGCTTTGCCCAGAAAAACCTGCTCGCCACCAAAGTAGGCGTATTTCGGGTTGGTTCCCGCTGCGAAAAGCTCCTCGCCAATGAACTTGGGACGTTGTTGATCCCAAAGCCAAGGTTGTTGTTGTGCATTGGCTTCATAGGCAAGTTGCGGATAATTCCAGAATGCCTTGGTCGTGTAATGGTCGCCATGAACGGGCAGCGTTTGTGCCAGCGTCGCGCCGCCTCCGTCAATCATGACGGGACGTGTCGGATCCACTTCACGAACTCTTTTCCAAGCCCGTTCTAGCACCGGTTCCCATTTATCGAGCTGGCCCAGGTTGCGTGCGTTGATGAAGTTCAGCTCGTTTTCAATGGACCATATCATGATACTCGGGTGGTTCCGCTCGCCTTTGATCCAAGCGGTCAGGTGGCTGATCCAGTTTTCGCCCAGTTCGGGTAACACGGCGGGCAGATACCCGGCTCGTTCTCCGTCCAGGTACCCGCTACGACGAATCAGAGCGCCTCCTCGATCCATGCAAGTGAGTACGGCTTCTGGTTCAAGGCCGAGCCACTTGTAGTTGCCTCCATGTTGTGGCCACATTCGGCCGAATCCGTAGTTGACCTTCGGGTCTTTCAACGCTGTCAGGTATGCATCGGGCGTTTTGCCTGGAATGCCATGTTCACTGAATCCCTGCCACCGTATTCCGTTCAGTTTCAAGTCGATGCCCTCGATCGTCCATTCACGAAATCCGAACAGCGTTTCCTGGACGTCGATCGGCTCGGCGTGGTCAAGGATTGTGGTTCGCAAACGGTAACAAGTGGGTTCGTCGGGCCACCAGAGCCGAGGGGTCTTCCAGCTCAGGTTGGTACGTAGGATACTCGGCACTTTGCCAACAGTCAGGCCTTTTTGCCACCATTTCATTTCGATTTTCCCTGACTTGTCGTGGACGGCTTCGATCAGCAAGTCGACTTTTTTCGGATGATCGCGATTACCGGCAAGCGTGATCTCGACGCCCAGTTGTTTTCTTGCAACGGATGGCTTGCAGAAAACATCCGACGCGTAAACTTCGCCAGCAGCCACTAACTTGGGCGTCCCGACGATTCCCATCTCGGTCTGGTTCCACGTCGGATAGACCAGTTCCTGGAACCCGGATCGCATGTAGCGAAGCGGCAAGTTCCATTTTCGGCGCAGACGCATTGGATTATCGGGATCGTTCTTATAGGCATACCAGCCATCTTTGATACCGACGCACAGTTCGTTGGTCCCCGGTTGCACGGCGTCGGTTATGTCGAACTGCAGTCGCACCAGCGGGTTCTTGTCAAAGCCGCACAGCTGGCCATTGACGACAAGCGTTGTGTTCAGATTGTTGGCGGGAAACACAATGAAGATCGATCGATTGGCGAGCGATTTTGGGAGCTCGAACCGCGTGCGGTACCAAAGTCGATGTGCGAAAAGCAGGTCAGGTCGCGCCGTGTTCTTGTCGCCCGGTACCTGGATCGCTCTCCACCGAGGGGTCTTGGGAAAGTCCTTGATGGGTTTGGCGGTCTCGCTCGGATGTTGCTCGTCATGACGGCATACTTCCCACAGTCCGGCCAAGTCAAGCGTCAGCCGCCGAGCCGGGTCCTTAGGTTCGGGGAACTTGAATACCTGGGTCGCGGCCTGCTCGTCTTTCGAATCCCGATACGCCTCGCCCGGTTTGTATTTCGAGTAGGGTGAAAAAGCGCTGCCCGAGATACAGAACGCGTCGCATGCAAAGAGGATCCGGTTTAACGTTCCTTTGGAGTTCTTGGTTCTTGGCAGCCGAATCGTCAGCGTGTGGTTCCCCTTGTGCAGTCGCTGTTTGCCAAGGGCCAACCACGCGACTTCACACCAGTCGCCGATTTCCATCAGGTCCGTTGTCAGTTGGTCGGGATTGACTCGCGTCCATGGTTCTTCGTCGATGCGCCAATCAAAGGGGGATCGTACAAATTCAAACCCGATACGGCTCCAGATCTCGAACTCGCCATCTCGCGTCGTGGCGAATTGGTAGCGTATCAAGACGCCTTCCGGCGGCACGTTCCGAGCT
>JAJSAJ010000383.1 GCA_024274855.1 Planctomycetota bacterium
CGGGCTTCAAATCCAATGCACCCAGCGGTGGGTTTAAGTCTTTCGATGCCCCCACCGGCAGTACCGACTTGACGGAAAAATCGATCCGGTCAGTCAGAAGTTCATACGCGTCCGCATCCTCAGGGGCCGGCTTGTGGCCGGCCCGATGATCAACAAACTCGATAAGTATTGGCGGAATGGACTGCTCGCCCGCCAAATAGGGTTGCAACGTGTATCGCTGGCTAAGAATACTCCGGCCATCATCGGCAATCATCTGTTTGGGCACGAAATCGACAATGGTGTACCGATCCAAAGCCTCGCCGAATTCCGGCATCAACACGTCGACATCCGGCTCGGCCGTTACGCGAATCTCCAAAACCAACTCGTCACCGATCGTCGGTTCGGCAGGCATCAACGTTGTCACAACCGTGACCGGACCAAGTTGGTTGGTATTCGCCACACGCTCGCTGCCGTCAGCCGCAACGGCGTTCACAACAATCACACCGGCAAACAGAAGCATCCGCGTAATCGCTGCCTCCTCTTCTCTCGCATACGAAAGAAACGAGCCAACGGATCGACAACAGACTGAGACGAATCAACGTGGATAAAGTCAATTTTCGCGCTACGAAATTCGCTCTGCAGCACCTCAATCCTCTGCCGAGCATTTTTTCGATAAACCGAGCATGCGGCTGCCGAGCTCGTGTCGAACTCCACAGTCCGCCCGGATTCTGGATCGAGCAGGCTGATCAGCCCGACATTTGGCAGCTCCCATTCGCGAGGATCGGAGATCAACACGGCAATCACATCGTGCTTTCGAGCGGCCATTCGCATTGCCCGCAGGTAACCCTCATCAAAGAAGTCGCTGACCACGAAACAGACCGATTTCCGCTTCATCACGGACAGCAGAAACTCCATCGCACCACCGATGTTCGTTGCCTGGCGTCCGGTCTGCCAACCGAAGCGACCCGCTCGCCGCGTCAACCAGGGCCACGCATGTCCCGAGCGTACCGAATGGCCAATCGAATCGCGGACAAATCGAGATTCGTGGGTCAAGACCTCCCGAACAACACGTAGTGCATGTTTCTGGCCCTTTCGAGCCGGAATGTACTGCTCGATGCCGCCGTGAAACAGTGTCAAACCGACCTTATCGTCGTTAAAAGTCGCGGAAAAGGCGAGCAGAGCACATAGTTCCGCGGCCGCTTCCCGTTTGGAACGCGTCATCGATCCGAAGTCTTGCGAGGCGGAGATATCCGCCATTAGCATCAATGTAAGCTGTCGCTCTTCGACGAACCTTTTTACATACGGCGCGCCCAGGCGAGCCGTCACTTTCCAATCGATCGTACGAATCTCGTCACCGGGAACATAGGGACGCACCTCGTCGAACTCGATTCCGCGACCCTTGAATACCGATATGTACTGGCCGGCAAGTACATCCGCCACCTGGCGCCCCGTCCGAACCTGGATCTCACGTACGCGTTGGATAACGTCTTTTGCAAGCATTCCAATAACCGTGAAAAACCAAAAAGCGTGAAAAGGATGGTGGTGCCTCAGTTTTGAGTGCGCGGGCCCTCGTCGTCGTCCCGTCTCTGGTGTCCCCGGTTTTCAGCCAGTGTGACACCCGATGCCCCCCGAACGACTGACGTCGATCATGGAACCGGAACGTTGTCGAGAATCTTTTCGACGACATCATCGTTCGACTTACCCTCGGCTTCCGCTTCATACGTCAAAATCACGCGGTGGCGAAGCACTTCCATCGCGATACTCTTGACATCATGGGGCGTAACATAGCCACGGCGTTGTAAGAACGCATGGGCCTTGGCCGCCTTCATCAGGTTGATCGACGCGCGTGGACTCGCACCCGTTTCAATCATTCCGTCCAAGTCAGCAAGGCCAGCCTCGGTGGGGTTACGAGTTGCACGTACCACGTCGATCAGGTAATCACGCACCTTTTCGTCGACCCAGATTTTTTCGACCGTCTGCCGAGCGGCCAGGATGTCGGCCGCACTGGCGACAGTACGAACCTCGGGAATCGGCTGTCCACTGGCCATCCGGTCGACGATCTTCCGTTCCTCGTCTTTGTTGGGATAGTCAACCACAACCTTCAGCATGAACCGATCCACCTGAGCCTCGGGCAGCGGGTATGTCCCCTCTTGTTCGATCGGGTTTTGCGTTGCCAGCACCAAAAACGGCTCCTTCAGCGGAAACGTCTCGAGACCGATCGTCCCCTGACGTTCCTGCATGGCCTCCAGCAACGCGGCTTGCACTTTGGCAGGCGCTAGGTTGATCTCGTCAGCAAGCACAAGATTCGAAAAGATAGGTCCCTTACGAACAAAGTACGTCGACTCGCGCGGATTGAATACTTCGGTACCGATGACGTCCGCAGGCAGCATGTCTGGCGTGAACTGAATCCGGGAAAACCCAGTGTCAATCGCTGTTGCCAGACTTTGAACCGCCAAGGTCTTGGCCAAACCAGGTAGCCCTTCCAACAAAATGTGTCCGGCGGTTAACAAGCCGATAAGCAGGCGAGACACCATGTGGTCTTGTCCCACCAACAGACGCCCAATTTCATCCTTCAACTCGGTGAACATCTGCGCGTGCTGCGCAATCTGTTCGTCTAATGATTGATTCACCATCGATTGCTCTTTTGGCTCGTTACCAGGTCCACAGTCTTGGAAATAACTAGCATCTCATTATAGACGCGACACCGAACGTTGTTTAACCCCCAAGCGGCGCATTCCTGTCTCGCATCACGTTTGCCACAAATGACCGAAGCGGCAGTGCCATGACCAGTTACAGGCTTGCCACCCCAAGGCCGGCACCTGTTGAACGCTGGACTTTCCCCTGGAAACAAGCCTTCTGGTGTGTGAAACACAGAGTGGCGGGGGCACGATCCAGTCCGAGCTGTCGTTGCGCCGTCTGGGTCGTCTTCGCTATTCTGACCGGCAACTCCAATAGCAACTCGAGCAACTCGAACGGAGAAGCTCTGAGGCGATCTCCTGACAACTGCTCAGTCTCCTGATGTCCTGGTCCGGACGTTCGTGTTATGATCGAGTAGAATTTCCGATCTGGTCGAACCATGAATGTGCCACGAAGGCCTTCGATGGACGAGCTCGCTGCCACAAGCCTCTTGCGAACGAATTGTCTATGAACAAGTCTTTATACATCCTGTTTGCCGTCAGTGTTGCCGCACTCGGTGGGTTTCTCTTCGGCTACGATACGGCAGTGATCTCCGGAGCAGTCGGCTATCTGGAAGAGTACTTTCACTTGTCGGCGATGGAAAAGGGCTGGGCCGGCGCCAGCGCCATCATCGGATGTATACCAGGTGCGATGCTGGGCGGGCTGTTGAGCGACCGTTTTGGACGCAAGCGAGTGCTGCTTCTCAGTGCGGCACTCTATTTGGTTTCCGCCCTCTGGTCTGGAATGGCCGGGACATTCGATACGTTTATCATCGCCCGCTTTCTGGGCGGGCTTGGGATCGGCATCTCGTCGATGATCTGCCCGACATATATCGCGGAGATTGCACCAGTAAGAAACCGCGGGCGCTTAGGAACGTTGTTTCAGTTGGGCATTGTCACGGGAATCTTCATTGTCTTCTTTGTCAACATGTTGATCCAGCAGGCCGGGACCGATGCATGGAACCTGAACATGGGCTGGCGTTGGATGCTGGCATCGGAAGCACTTCCGGCACTATTCTTTTGTCTGCTATTGATCGTTGTTCCTGAGAGTCCCCGATGGTTGCTGCAAAATGGACGCGACTCGGAAGCGCGCACCATCCTTGCTCGCATGGTCGGTTCCGAGCAGGCGGATCGCGAGATCGTGTCGATCGTTGCGATTTCCGGCATGGAAGAGGGGCGGTTTTCCGAATTGTTTGCCCCGCAACTGCGCCGTCCCTTGGCGATCGCTGTGTCCTTGGCCGTGTTCGCTCAGTTCAGCGGCATCAACGCCATCATGTACTACGCGCCCGAAGTCTTCAAAATGTCCGGCGCCACTGCAGACGCGGCCTTCGCATCGTCGGTTTGGGTGGGCGCGATAAACCTGGCCTTCACGTTTGTTGCCATTTCTCTTGTAGACATTGCCGGACGAAAACCACTATTGGCAATCGGTGCCGCCGTGCAAGTCCTCGCACTGGGATTCGTCGGCTGGCAGCTTTCGACCGGAAACGGTGGATTCCCGTTGCTGGCCGGTATTCTCGTCTTCGTCGCTGCTTTTGCCATGGCGATGGGCCCGATTCCCTGGATCGTTATCTCCGAAATCTTTCCTGGCCGGATTCGCGGTCGCGCAGTCTCGGTCGGTGTCTTCTCGATCTGGGTCAGTTGCTACATTGTGGCACAGACGTTTCCGATGCTGCGAGAATCGATCGGAGGTGCCTTTACGTTCTGGATCTACGCAGGATGCTCATTCGTCGGACTGCTTTTCGTTTTACTTTATCTGCCCGAGACGAAGGGACGGTCGCTCGAGGAAATTGAATCGTCATGGAAATAGGGTTCGGGCAAGTTAGGGTTCGCCAATCAATAACTGTCGCACTCTTCCGCGTACAGACCCCCATGGGCTTGTCCCATGGGTGAATCAGGCTCGCAGCTAAGGAGGATCCCCGCACGAACGCCCCCCAGTAAACGCGCCAACCATTGATTCGCCGGCCCTTATCGAAAACTCGCCGCCATGTACAGAACACAATGCAGCGTTTCCGGGCCTCGATCGTTCACAACTTGCCCTCGTATTCTGTCAGATGCCGATCGCCCCTTTTGACCAGGAGGTGTCCCATGCACAATGCCAACTCTGATCGCAATCTGCTGTTCGGAATCCTCGCGCTGCAGATGGATTTTATCCATCGAGAGCAGTTGGTCGGGGCAATGAACGCATGGGTTCTTGAAAAATCCACACCGCTGGCAACGATCCTTGTGCGCAGTGGCGCGTTGGCCCAAGCCGACTGCGAGCTACTCTAACCGATGGTCGACCGGCACGTGCAGATTCACGCGGGAGACACCGCCAAGAGCCTTGATTCGCTCAGCTCGATCGGCCCGATCCGCGAACAACTCGGAGCGATTGGCGATACGGACATCGAACAAAGTCTGGAACACGTTTCGGCCGCCACATCAGAGCGCAAGTTAGACAGCACGTTGGCAATAACGCTTGGCTCATCGAGCTCGGAGGGACATCGATTCCAGATCCTTCGATTCCTTGCCAAGGGCGGACTCGGCCGAGTCTCCGTGGCTTTGGACAACGAGCTACATCGCGAAGTTGCGTTGAAGGAGATTCTACCGGAGCGGGCCGATGATCCCGAGAAGCGTTCGCGTTTTGTCCAGGAAGCAGAAATCACAGGCAATCTGGAACATCCTGGTATCGTCCCCATCTACGGACTGGGCTGGTATGCCGATGGACGCCCGTTTTATGCCATGCGTTTTATTCGCGGCAATAGCCTTCAAGATGCTATTAAACGTTACCATTCGCCTGTCGCCCATGATTCGGCGCCCGGCCAGCGTGCCATGGAGCTGCGCAAGTTGTTAGCTCGCTTTATCGATGTCTGCAATGCAATCGAATATGCCCATAGCCGCGGTGTACTACACCGCGACTTGAAGCCCGGCAATATCATGCTCGGCAAATACGGGGAGACATTGGTTGTCGATTGGGGGTTGGCCAAAGCAATCGGCCACACGGAAACCGAAACGCCGTCGGACGAACTGACGATCCACCCTACGATCGGCAGTGGCTCGGCGCAAACTCAGATGGGTGCCGCGGTCGGAACGCCAGCGTACATGAGCCCTTAACAAGCGAGCGGACGTCTCGATCTGCTGGGACCGGCCAGTGACGTCTACAGTCTGGGGGCCACGCTTTACACGCTGCTGACCGGAGTGACTCCGATCGACACCGACGATCAACATGTTCTGCAGCGAATTGAAAGGGGCGAGTTCCCTAGACCGCGTGACGTGAACGCTCGGGTTCCGGCTGCATTGGAGGCCATTTGCCTGACGGCCATGGCCCGAAAGCAGGAAGATCGCTACAATTCGCCCCGCGAACTGGCGGACGAGTTGGAACGGTGGCTGGCTGACGAGCCGGTCCATGCGTGGCGGGAACCGGTGCTCACCAGAACCCGACGATGGATCCGACGCCATAGAGCGACGGCAGTCGGGACAACGACGGCCACCGTCGGACTGATCATCGTGCTTACGACTTTCGGCCTGATGCGTTGGCGTCGGTTGGATCTCATCCATCAGACGACCGAAGTTCTCGTCGAGCAGGGAATCGATGCGGCTCATGTCGGTGATTTGGATCGCGCAATCAGCAGCTTGTCGAGGGCCGTCGAATTGTGCGCTCACGATCAAGCCTTGACGGATCTGCACAGCCGTGTGGCCCGGAATCTCCAGCAGGTGGAGACCCATCGCAAGTTCCAGCAACTAGCCGGGCAAACGCTGCAAGAAGGCATCCACGCCCTCCGCCAGGCAGATGGCTCTGACGCACGCATCGCACAAGCGGAAGAGGCACTGGCCCTTTATGGCGGAATCGACGATCCGCAATGGGATAGACACCTGTCAAATTCCGTGCTGACTGCCGAACAGATAGCATCGACCAAATCGACCATTGCCAAACTTCTGAATATGACTGGTATCCGCCTGGCCATGTATGACACGAAGAACAAGGCGGGCAGAAATGCGACCGAACGGGCTCTCGCACTGTTTGACTTGGCTGAACATTTAGTTCCTCCAACGGTAAGTGTCTGGATGGCCCGAATGCTATTCAACCGGCGACTCGGGCGTGATTAGCGAGCCGACGAAGCGGGACAGCAAATGACTCAACTGGCCAAGAGTGGCCAGATCAACGCGACCGACCATTATATGCTGGGAATCATCGCACTACGAATCAGCAAGAATCCCAAGGGCGCCCTCGACATGTTTCAGCAGGCCGTTGCGAAAGAGCCCAACAACTTCGGTGCCCACTTCAGTATGTTTCTTGCCTACCAGACTCTCAAGGACGGGACAGGGGAAACCAATGCGTTGACCGCCTGCCTGGCACTGCATCCACAAGATGCCCAGCTCTGTTACTTTCGCGGTTTCAGCTATTTCCGTCAAGGCAAATACACGCTCGCCAGACTCGATTTCGACGCGTCCATCGAGCGCGACCCGAGCTTTGCCACCGGGTACTATTGGCGAGGCCGGACGTTGATCATGGGC
>JAJSAJ010000384.1 GCA_024274855.1 Planctomycetota bacterium
AGTGCGACTGCGTGGCTGCCGCCTCGACGGCTCGCCACACTGCGTTTTCGAGCCGGTGCAGGCATAGCCGACAGGCTAGAAACAGAGCAGAATCGCGGTACCACGCAACCACGGTCCCGCCCCCTGCGGGCGGAGCATACTGGATAGGATGGCCCTTGTTCGTGTAAGCTGACTTGTTTGGTTACCAAGCCGCAGGACACCATACAAGACCAGGGGATACCAGGGAGCTTCGATGAAACAGACAACAGACCAACCGCAGACATTCATTGAAGGACTATTCGAAGAGTGCGTGTTTACGACAACAATCGAACAGGCGATCAACTGGGCCAGGCAGTCCAGTATCTGGCCGCTGACGTTCGGCATCGCCTGTTGTGCGATCGAGATGATGGCGGCCGGAGCATGCCGCTACGACATCGATCGGTTCGGAGCGGGTGCGTTCCGAGCGACCCCGCGGCAGGCGGACCTGATGATCGTTGCCGGCACCGTCACGTACAAGATGGCCAGCCGAGTGCGTCGGCTGTACGAGATGATGCCCGATCCGAAATACGTCATCGCGATGGGTGCATGCACGATCGGTGGCGGCCCGTATTTCAAATGGGGCTACCATGTGGTCAAGGGTGTCGATCTGGTTGTCCCGGTCGACGTCTACATCCCCGGCTGCCCGCCTCGGCCGGAATCGCTACTGGAAGGCCTGATGCGGATCCAGGACATTATCGCCGGGCACCGGATCGCCAAACGCCCCGGCGCCGAACGCGGGGTGAAAGTGGACGATGTGCTGCCGATCCCGCACCACAGCGGCTGTGTCAAACCGGCCGTCGACATCAAACCACTGTACGACCACCAGAAACAAAGCAAGTAGACGCGAGCAGAAACTCGGAAGAGAAGAAAGCCGGAACACTACACTGCACTGATCCACACTAATCCAGAAAAGAGCGTAGAGGGGGCCTCTCGATTCGAAAGGCCGGGCGGCGACCCTGAACGGCCCGACGGATTCGCCCGCGAGCTGAGTTCTACGTTTGCCAATAAAACCACTAACGCCCAGATAACTAGAAACTCGAGGCCTTTATGCCGCACGCGTTAACCATCCGTGACCTACATGTTTCCGTGGAATCGCAACAGATTCTGTGCGGAGTGAACCTTGAAATCCAATCGGCCCAGACGCACGCATTGATGGGCCCGAACGGTTCGGGCAAGAGTACGCTTGGGCTGGCGATCATGGGTCACCCGAACTACACGGTCACCAGCGGCAGCATTACGCTCGACGGGCAGGACCTGTTGGCGATGACGCCCGACCAGCGAGCTCGAGCCGGCCTGTTTTATGCGTTCCAGCGCCCGGTCGCGATCCCCGGTGTGAAGATGGCCGACTTCCTACGCCACGCAACGACGAACGTTCGAAACCCGGACCGCAAGGAGGGTGAAGAGCTGATTCCGATGCGAGCGTTCCGGAAAGAGCTGAAAGAGAAGATGGGCCAGCTACGCATGGACGCTCAGTTCGCTCGCCGCTATGTCAACGACGGCTTTTCAGGTGGCGAAATGAAGCGAGCGGAGATTTTGCAGCTGGCCATGCTGCAACCGGCATTTGCGATCCTTGACGAGACCGACAGCGGCTTGGACGCCGACGCCGTGCGATTGGCCAGCCAGAGTATTGCGGAGATCGGCGGCCAGAAGATGGGGCTGCTGATCATCACGCACCACGACAAGCTGCTGGAGCATAATCCGCCCCAGTTCACCCATGTGATGCTGGGCGGACGCATCGTCGAAACCGGCGGTCCGGAACTGGCCGAAGAGCTGCATGGGACCGGTTACGATCGGATCCGCAAGGCCTATCCCTACGCGGATGCACACAACCGGAGCCTGGTCCACGAAGAAGTCGGCACCTGAGTTCAGCGTCGAATCTCCACTGGCCGCGCCCGTGCCACTCGAACAAGACATGCGATATGACGTCCGATCAACCTTTGCGAGAAAATGAAATGGCTACCGATATTCGGTCTACGCAGTCGAGCGATCAGATTGGCGAGATCAACAAGTATGATTTCCGGACCAAGACCGAAGCGGTGTTCAAGGCACGCAAGGGCATTGACGAGGAGATCGTCAACCAGATCTCGGACATCAAGAACGAACCGGCCTGGATGCGCGAGTTTCGTTTGAAATCGCTCGAGATATTCCAGTCCAAGCCGCTACCAAGCTGGGGCGGCAAAGTCGGACTCGATTTCCAAGATATTTTCTACTACCTGAAACCGACCGATCATCAAGGAAAAACGTGGGATGATGTTCCGCAAGAGATCAAGGATACGTTCGACAAGCTGGGGATCCCCGAGGCCGAGAAGAAATTCCTGGCCGGCGTGAAGGCCCAGTTCGAAAGCGAAGTGGTCTACGGGTCGCTGAAAGAGGAGCTCGGCGAGCAGGGTGTGATCTTCACCGATACCGACACGGCGGTGCGCGAGCATCCGGACCTGGTCCGCGAGTACTTTTCGACCGTGATTCCACCGCACGATAACAAGTTCGCCGCGTTGAACTCGGCCGTCTGGTCCGGCGGGTCGTTCATCTACGTGCCGCCCGGCGTGAAGATCGATTTCCCGCTGCAGGCCTATTTCCGTATCAACGCCGAGAACATGGGCCAGTTCGAGCGGACGTTGATCATCTGTGACGAAGGCTCCGAGATCCACTATGTCGAAGGCTGTACCGCGCCGATGTACAGCACCGAAAGCCTCCATTCCGCGGTTGTCGAAGTGATTTGCAAACGTGGGTCCCGGTGCCGGTACAGCACGATCCAGAACTGGGCCAACAACATCTATAACTTGGTGACAAAACGAGCGATGGCCTACCAGGACGCGACCATGGAATGGGTCGACGGCAATCTGGGCAGCTGCCTGACGATGAAGTACCCGGCCGTCTACATGATGGAGCCGGGCGCTCGCGGCGAGATCCTGTCGATCGCGTTCGCCGGACGCGGCCAACATCTGGACGCCGGGGCCAAGCTGGTCCACTGTGCTCCGAACACAACCGGCCAAATCGTCTCGAAATCCATCTCGAAAAACGGCGGGCGGGCCAGCTATCGTGGCCTGGTCCGTGTCGAAAAAGGGGCCCATAACGCGAAATGCAGCGTCGTCTGCGACGCCCTGATGCTCGACCCGGAAAGCCAGAGCGATACCTATCCGTATATCGAAGTCGCCGAACAGGATGTCACGGTCGGCCATGAAGCCAGCGTCTCGCGGATCGGCGAGGAACAGCTGTTCTACCTGACCAGCCGTGGCCTGACCGAATCCGAGGCGAGTACGATGATCGTTAACGGATTCATCGAGCCGCTGGTTAAAGAGCTGCCGATGGAATACGCCGTCGAAATGAACCGCCTGATCCAACTGCAAATGGAAGGCTCGATCGGCTGATGGTGCGCCCTGCTCGGTGCCCGTCCCGAAAGCCCCCCACGCGGCTTGCCCGTGGGTGAATCAGGCTACATAGCTAGAACAAAAGACGCGCAACAACAAAACAAAGGCACACGAAAGACCCCCACGTGGCTTGCCCGTGGGTGAATCAGGCTACATAGCTAGAACAAAACACGCCCAACAATAAAACAAAAACACACGAAAGACCCCCACGCGGCTTGCCCGTGGGTGAATCAGGCTACTCAGCTAGAACAAAACACGCCCAACAACAAGACAAAAACACACGAAAGACCCCCACGCGGCTTGCCCGTGGGTGAATCAGGCTACTCAGCTAGAACAAAAGACGCGCAACAACAAAACAAAGGCACACGAAAGACCCCCACGCGGCTTGCCCGTGGGTGAATCAGGCTACACAGCTAGAACAAAACACGCCCAACAACAAAACAAAAACACGGGCTTGAGACAGATGCGGTTTTGCCGACAACCATCTAGCTGACGAGACATACGCTCCCACGGGACAAGCCCG
>JAJSAJ010000385.1 GCA_024274855.1 Planctomycetota bacterium
AAGGAGAGAGGCTTGAGTGTCGCCTATCAGCGACTGCTTCAACACCTGGAAGATCATGATATGCGATTCCAGGGCGATGCGGAGCAAGAAAGCGTTCTTGCCAGTTTTCGTGGGGAGGCCGCTTTTTATCGGTTTATCGCGCGCGTTGAGGCGGAGGACAATCTGTTTCAGGTGTTCGGAATTGTGCCGATCCTCGTTCCCGAGGGAAGCCGGCCGGCGATCGCCGAAACCATCACGCGGGCTAACTATGGCTTGCGAGTCGGTAAGTTCGAAATGGACTACAGTGATGGTGAGCTGCGATATCAGGCAGCAGATGTCCTGACCGATGGCAACTTGGATGACGATACGATCCGCCGAATGATCGGGACGACTCTGGCGATGCTCGACCGGTATGTTCCTGCGATTCTGTCGGTGATCTACGGCAACGAAGAACCGGCCGATGCGATTCGGTGTGCCGAGGCCGACTGACGTCATTCTTGGAGTGGTCGCAATCTGAATCGGATTCGGAGCTAGCCAAGGCTTGGCGTCAGAACTTGGCTTCCTACGCGATTCGCCCTAAAAGGACGTCTGGAGATCAAAACTCCTGTCTGCTGCGTTGTCCGGCCGGCGGCCGGACATGCATTGCCGATAAATGGCGCCGTTCGCCTCTCTTGCCAGTGCTGTGCTGGTTGGCCCTCACCTGCTTGCCCATTTGAAATCCGGCAACATAAACGCTAGATTGATCCACAGGGTGGAAGGGCCGCAACCAAGAGCCAAGCTACCGCTCGGGGCCCCACTGGCCCGCTCCCGTTGGTCGCTGGAAGTTTTGGTAGCTGTTTAGCCGCCTGGTAGCGTTCTGGGATTTCTCTCAGAATCCGGAGAAGCAGGTTTTCCGGGAGGGCGAAGCTCCCGCTGAGCCGCTTGTTTTGTTGGCCCGAACTTACCATCTGGCTAAAGTGTTACGAGTTTTGTTAAGAACTTAACGATCTTTGAAGTTAGTTAACACTTTAGCCAAATGGAGGAGAACGGTTCTCAAGGGACCCCCATGGGTGAATAAGTCTCGTGAGCTAGTGGATGTGGTGAAATGTCCCCTCCCCGCCGCCGCTCTTGGCGGCGGCGGCGGGGAGGAGGCGGGGGCTTGGGAGTGACATGTTGCTCTTAGCTCAATAGACTCGCTCACCAACGGCACAAGGCCGTTGGGGTCGATCAACCGAAAAAACAGCAGTGAGATACAAATACTACTGCAGACGGCTAAAGTGTTACGAAGTTAGTAACGTTAGGTTGTGTTGTCCGGAGCATGCGGTTGCCGACGTCACTGGCCTCGCGGAATGAGCCCGGGCAGAATATCAGCAAGGAATTTGGCGGGGAACTGCGTCTGGTGGGATGGACCCGACACGCGCAACCAGCCATGACGATCCAGGAGTTTAGAACTATGAGTCGCCCGTTGAGCAAAGTTGCCCCTAAGTGGTGGGATTACACAACACTCGATTCGGAACTGCTTGCCGATGTCGCGAAATTAACCGCCGATGATCTGCTTGCGTTGTCTCGGCCCGGTTTTGCCGTCAAGTTCTATGATACGCTCGAAGACTTCTATCTGGCCGAGGCATTGGAGTACATCGATGCGTGGCGACAGTCGACCAGCGACAACCCGAAAGGGATTTGTGGTCCGATCGGGCCGACTGAGCAACTGCCGCTTGTTGCGCGACTGGTCAACGATCTGGACTTGGATATTCGTTCGGCCCATTTTTGGGGGATGGATGAATGGGTCGATGACCAAGGGCAACCGGTGCCGGTTGACCATCCGCTCAGTTTTGCGAAGGCTGACATGGAACTCTGTTTCAACAAGATCCGCCCTGAATTGCGGATGCCCGTCTCTCACTTGCACTTTCCGACGGGAGATTTAAACGCCTATTCGGCCGCTTTCGATCAGATTCAATGTATGGTGATGCAAGGTGGTCAGGGAGAGGTCAAGCACTGGGCATTCAATGATCCGCCGAAACGCGAAGCCCCGTTCATCGATGCGCCGCCACCCGCTTCCGAGTATCGTAAACTGGGAACTCGCGTTACCGATCTTCATCCGATGACGATCATTCAAAAGGCGCGGACCAGCGGAGGCGGACAAGTGGCTCTGGTCCCAACCAGAGCGGTGACGGTCGGACCTGTTGAGACCTGGAAAGCGAGGAAGGTCTCGATTTGGCAAGCTGGATTTCACGATAACCCGTTTGGAATGCGGCTGACTACGTTCATGATCGCCAAGAAAATTGCTGATTCGTCAGTCCCAATGTCCTTATTGGCCGAACATGACAATGTCCAGTTCAATTTCTTTCGGCATGGTATCGGCGTGTGCGAAACGGAGATGCACTGACCTGTAACACCAGCCTAAAACATGGCATATTCACCCGTGCCTCTGTCTTGGCAAGGCCGGTAGTCTCGAAATCCCCGCAGATTTCCCAAACGGATGCAGGGGGCGTTCTTTCGGCCTACTTGGGGCTTGTCAGTTCGCTCCGCTTGATAGTGATCGTCCCAACGGTCTTGCCGTCAATATTTACGATGCTGTAGGTGACTTGCGGGTCCTTGGCCCGGGTGTCGAAGCTGAGCAGGCCGAAGTAACACTTCGTGTTGTAGCCGAACAACTGCCCGTCAATCAGTCGATGCGTGTGAATGTTGGTCAGCTTCGAGCTTTGAAATTCGAACAGTGGATATCCTTGTTTCCGAGCGATCTTCCAAGCATCGCTTCGGTGGCGATCCGCTGCAATGATGAACACGCCGTTGATTCGATTCGTTTCGATAAATCGAAAGATCTCTTCGCGTTCTTCAGGGAAACCATCCCAAGGATCTTTGCTGCCGGGTTTAATGCCGGGTGTCATTGGCACATCGGCGCACAGTACCTTGAACGTGGCGTTGGACTGCCGCAGGCTGTCCAGTAGCCACTTCTTCTGGACGGGACCCAACATCGTGCCTTGCTTGTGACTGCGATAGTACCGTCCGTCCATCAGGAAGAAGTCGATGTCTGCCATCCGGCAGTGGAACCAGCAGCCCGGCTGTTTGGGCTCACCTCCATAAGACGGGTTGGCGAAGTTGTTGCAAAAGGTCTCCCATACTTGGCGTTTCCATGGTGGTTGATCGATCGCCGGGCCCCCTTCACCGTCATTGGTGACGAAGTCGTGGTCGTCCCAAATCGCGAAAACGGGTGTTGATGCGACGAGTCGACGATATTCCGGCCGACTTTGGCGGCGATAGTAACAATACTGTTGCGTGGCTCGGTCAGTTGGCGTGTCGATGTAAACATTGTCACCAAGGGCCATGTAGGCTCGCGGATGAAATGAACGAATGACGTCCCACATCCGTTCGTTCTCGGGTGTGTAACCGGCACCACCGCCGAACACGATTCGGAATTGGGCCGGCTTGCCCGCGGCCGGTAATGTCTTGAACCTATAAATATCTGGATGGGGTTTGTTGGCAATGACCAGCTGATAATAGTACGAAGTTGACGGTTTCAGCCCTGAAACAGATACGACATCCGTGTAGTCATGCTGACGGTTCGTTCGGTTTTTCCAGATCGTGGCGCCGGACATGTCTTTTTTTGAGGAGATGCGGACGGCCACCGGCACCTCGTGCCATGTTCGCATCCAGACATCGACACGTTTGTCGGTCAAAGCACCAAGCATTGGTCCGTGAATCAGCTCGATTGATTCCTGTTCGGCCCAGACTCGAAACGGCTTGCTTTCGGTCAGCGGTTTCAGCAGTTCGCGAGGGCCGGCTAGAAACCGGCCGAACGGTAGACCTTTGGCGACACCTTTGTGGGCCATTCGCAACGCGTCTGCCTCGCGTCCCAATTGGGCATAGCAGATAGCCAGTCCATAATAAGACTCCAGATCGTCCGGGTGGTCCTTGATATATTCTTCCCAGTACTTCTTCGCCGCATCGACTTCTCCTCGTGAAATCCGTGTGATCTGGGTGCGCGGCGCCTTTTTGTACTGTTTCTTCTTGGCTTCTTTAGCGCCGTTGGCCGTGTGGCAACTGATGGCGGCCGCCAGAAACACTACGATCCAGCCGATAGCAGCATATTGGTTGGATGAATCCGACTTGTTCACGGGTGAGAATGTGATCATGTTGCGTCAACCTTTTACGATGGACGGGAACTCAGATACGGGCCTGGTTTCTTTTGGGGTAACCGTTCACGGCGAGAGTGCGTGGAGGGGCATTTATCATTTGTCATTCGTAGCTTCCGGGTCTTTCTCCAGCCAATGCAGAACCTCCGGCCAAACGTCTTCAAATGGATCTTCCCGGGTTCGCCAGTGGCGCTGCTTCTGCTCACCTTCAGAAGTCTGGCAGCCTCGGCGAGCATTGTGCCGTCTTGGACCATCGACACCGCCCGGCGGCGAATTCCTTCCTGTTGGCGTGGACTCCGTCCGCGGCAATCATTCGGGCTCATGGCGACAACGATATCATTCCCGTCAAAAAAGTCTAGACACTTTTGCACTTCCTAGTATTTGATCCTGTCTGAGTTGATCCGCGAATTTCACTTTGCATCGCTTATCGGCTTCTTTACCTGCTCGCGCCAGAGAGAACTTAGCATTGACGCGGCGCTCTCAACGATCTTGTAGCCAGCGTATGGTTCCAAACGGGCCCAGGAAATCGGGTCTCCCGTATAGCCGCCACCCAGGATGCCGTAAATCGTCGGGCAATAGCCGCAGTAACCATCCGCAAGCCCCACAACC
>JAJSAJ010000386.1 GCA_024274855.1 Planctomycetota bacterium
GTAGAAGATGCAAAAAAACAATTAATGACAATGAAATTGTCAGGCGCCCGATAAGCCAACGCAAGCAATTGGTCTGTCCGCCGGTCTGGCTCACACCAAACCGGCCAGAAAACCGCCCATAAAACGAATTAGACTGGAGCCATTACGCAGACCTGGCAATCTAAGTCGTGATGGTAATACAGAAGAACAGGGCAAGTCAACACAATTGCCAGAGATTTTCTAGACTTCCTGTCGACCTGACATAGGATCTGTGTCACTAAGTTCAAAGATTGTTAAGTTCTTGATAATCTTCCAGCGACCAATCGGAGCGAGCGGTTGGGGCCCCGAACGGTGGCTTGGAGTTGGTTGCGGACCCGCTGCTCTGTGTTACTAGCGAGCGTGTGCGGTGGAGTACGCGCGTGCGTTGGCCGACCCTCGCGTCTGGTTTCCGCAGGCCTGCGCGTCCAGCTATCCCACCAGAATCGGGTCAATATGCCACTTTTTCTACGCGCATGCGAGTGACTAACTCCACGGGGGGGGGAGGCGCACTGCGGTCAGCCGGTGCCGATTGGAACGTGCGTGCGGTGTGTCAGAACTCGCCGAAATCCACGTCGCGACCTCCAACCGCTTGATGGCCACGCCGGCACACCAACATATTCGTAGTTTCGGCTTTAGCCCGTTTGCGGTGTGATGGGGCAAGGTGTGCGTGCTTGGAAGGCGGAACTACGAACGGCGAGTCTTCTCACCACCTTAGCTGTCGAAATACGGACGCAATGAAAAAAGCCCGCCGGATGGCGGGCTTCGGTGATGAAGAACCGGATTCTTGTTCGCCCCCTCCCGGAGGCTCCTTCAGTCGATTCGTTTTAGAAGCGACCTTCGACTCGAGCGATCAGGCCGTCGAACGTCATGGTATCGCCCAGACCAGCAAAATTGTTGTTCTGAACGGCCTGGATAAACCTGTCGGTCTTCACCGTATTGAGCCACGCACTATAGACGTATCCAGCGGTCAGCCGCCACGTGCCGCATTGACTCTGCCACCCCACGCCTGCTTCAAGATCTAACACCGGAACAATGCGTCCGGCTTTCCAGGTCGTGTCGACGACCTGCGGATCAAAACTCTGCGACTGATTGTAGTGGCCCCGGAACTCGCCAGCCAATAAGCTGCCATACGTCTTGCCATAGACCATCAATCGTCCACTCCGCGAATACCGTTCACCCTCGATTCCAGCTCGGAGCCCTGCACCGTCAAAGCTGATATCCGTAAGCACGGACTCAATACCATTGGCGGCGAAGACCGCATCGAACTTCTCTTCCAGCCGTGCATACCGAGCACCGAAAACCCAGTTGACTTTCTGGCACGCGTTCCAGCTGATGGCGGTTCGATAGTCGATGTCGATCAGGTCGTAATTGATGTCATAGCCGGCCACGCCACTGAGAAAATCCTGAGCGGCGGACAGCGTTCCCGGATGGGATACCATCGAGCGAATTACGTTCGGGTTCGTCGTGTCAACGCGATCGCCAGTGCTCGATTCGAGCCGTGACCACTGAACAGTCAGGCTGCTGCAACTGTCCAGTATATAGGCGGCACCGATTCGGAATGCAGGCTGATAGTCCATATCAACCACACCCATGCGCCCTATCTGGATCGGGTTGTTTGTTGGCGGTCCCACAATCGGCCCGTCGATCGGCACACCGTACGTGACTTCCGAGTTGCGAGCTCGCAAGTACATGAACTCGCCGAACACGGCGACCTTGTGACTCCAGCACCCGCAGGAAGAGCATGTTCCCCCGCAATCGGTGTCGCCGCACTCGACGCAACCGGCCGCGTCCTGAATCGCCGTATCGGTGACACTAGCTGCCGGAACCGGGGCCGGCGCTTGTGCCATGTAATAAGGCGTCCGTGCTGGTGCATACATACCCGCCGGCGCCCCATAGCTCATCGGAGCTACCGGTCCGTACGCGCCCTGCATTGCATAAGGTGACATCTGTTGAGCAGCCAACTGTTGTCCACCCATGAACAACATGGTGACTGCCGCACTGAGAATCAGTGATCGTATTCGCATGGAATTATCCCCCCATGTGTTATCGCCCGATAAATCCAATCGACCCAAAACGCCCGCAAATCAAGTTCAAGGCGCATGGCCGGAAAAGTCGTATGCA
>JAJSAJ010000387.1 GCA_024274855.1 Planctomycetota bacterium
GCAACCGTCACTCAACAACGAATCAAGACGGCCGGCAACACCTATCCGATCGTCGTGCTGCCGCGCGTGAACCAAATACCGATTGAGACAATGGCCCGTCTGCTCCAACTTGCCGGCGACGGGGCGACGGTGATTGTGGTCGGTGCCATCCCCGGGGACGTCCCCGGACTAGGCCGACTGCATGGCCGACGCGAACGATTGCACACGGTCCTGGCTCGACTGAAGCTTGGTCCGGCCAACGACCACCAGATCCGCTCAGCAGCAGTTGGGCGCGGACACGTTCTGGTCGGATCATCGGTTCAGCCGATGCTGGAAATGGCCGGCATCCATCGGGAACCGATCGTCGATCATGGCCTGCTGGCGATTCGCCGTGCTCTTGCCGACGGGCACTATTATTTCCTAAGCAATCGAAGTTCCCGTCCCTTGGATCGTTGGGTTCCGTTTGGCACGCGATTCAAGTCGGCGGGTATACTCGATCCAATGACCGGAGACACGGGGCTCGCAAGCGTTCGGACCTCGCGCAATGGCGTTTCGGAAGTTTTTCTTCAGCTCCTGCCCGGCCAGTCCGGAATCATCCGCACATTCACCTCGCGGCGCATCCGGGGCCCAGCCTGGAATTATTTGAAATCCATTGGCCCGCCCCACAATATTACCGGCACCTGGCATGTCACATTCCTGCAAGGTGGCCCCGTGTTGCCGAAACCGTTTTCAACAAATCGACTGGCGTCCTGGACCGACCAAGACGACCCGGAGGCGAAGCGGTTCGCCGGAACCGCTCGATACCAGCTTCAATTCGAACTGCCGGAGATGGAAGCGGACGATTGGATCCTGGAGTTGGGCGACGTCGCGGCCAGTGCCCGAGTCGAGGTCAATGGACATCAGACCGGAACGCTCTTCGCGCGTCCCTTCCGCGTCGCCGTGGGCCAGTGGCTTCATCCCGGCAAGAACACGCTGCAATTGGACGTCACCAACCTGACAGCCAACCGCATCGCCGACATGGACCGACGCGGCGTGCCCTGGAAGAAGTTCCTCGACATCAATTATGTTAACATCAAATACAAGTCGTTCGATGCGTCCGCTTGGCCGCTGATGCCGTCCGGACTACTTGGCCCGGTTCGCCTGGTTCCAAGCCGGCAGCTCGTGCCACCCGACTGCCAGAGCGATGCAGAACCACAATGAGTAAGGCATGATGGAAGACTAGCCTTACTGTTTCGTAACACTTTAGCCGAATGGCACGTGATCGACGAAATGGGAGGGCGAGGCTCCTGCCGAGCCGTTCGGGCCGCCAAAACACACGGCTCAGCAGGAGCTTCGCCCTCCCGAAAAGACGGCTTCTTCGGGTTCTGATACAAATTCCAGAACGGTGCCAAAACGGCGCAGCCGCGCGGCGTCACCCTGGGTAGCTGACAAAACGAACCTGGTTACACAGAACGTGTTACACAAATCGCAGCTGCAATCCGCTAGAGTGTTGCGAAAATATCAAATTGCACACAATAATCCTTACGGCCGGCGCATCGTACTTATAAGATCTTGC
>JAJSAJ010000388.1 GCA_024274855.1 Planctomycetota bacterium
ACACGTGTTGGCAATCTCTGGATTGCATATAGGCGTGTTAGCATCCGGATTCTGGCTGATATTGCGATTGGCCGGCTGGCCGCGACCGTCGGTGCTTTGGGTTGCCGCGTTGTTGACGGTTGCGTATGCCATGGTGACGGGGATGCGCTCGCCCGTGCTGCGTGCGTCGGTGCTGGTGATCGTCTATTGCCTAGCACGCGGCACGGGCCACCGAGCGATATCGTGGAATTCGCTGGCTGCTGCTGCGTTGGTCACGATTGGGTTCGTGCCGTCCGCCGTGCGCGATGTGGGGGCCCAGTTGTCCTTTCTGGCGGTTGCCGCGATCATTCAGGCGTTGCCATGGATTCGGCGCATTCGCGTGACGAATCCGTTGGGGACGGCCGTGTTGCAGAGTCGCTCGTGGGTCATTCGTGGTTTGCACCGCTTCGGTACGGGTGTGTTGCAGGGGTTGTCTCTTTCGGCCGTTGTCTGGTTGGTGGCGTGGCCCTTGGTGGCCGCTCGGTTCCACATCGTGGCGCCGGCAGGTGTTGTCCTGAATGTACTTCTTTGGGTGCCTGTCGCGATCGCGATGTTTTCCGGTGTTTTGGTCCTGATTCTGGCCGCTCTATGCCCGGTTGCCGCACCATGTGCGGGATGGATGTGCGGCTTGGCACTGCATGCGGTTCAAATGCTGGTCGGGATGGCTCAGGCGTGTCCCGGTGGTCACTCTTGGACGCCCGGGCTTCCGTTGTGGTGGGTTGTTGGCTTCTATCTGTTTCTAGCCGGCATGCAGGTTCCCTTTCTTCTGAGTATCAGACGCCGGCAGACTATCGTGCTGTGGGGCTGGCTGACGCTCGGTCTTCTGTTGGGCCAGCCATGCCAGTTTGCCTGGCGGCACGTGCGGCCCGGGCCGTTACGTGTCACCTTTGTTGCTGTGGGGCATGGGACATCGGTATTGATCGAATCGCCCGATGGGCGTGCAATGCTTTACGATGCCGGTGGCATGGTGGGCGATCGGAGGGCCGCGCGAGCGATCAGCGGTCTGCTTTGGTCTCGCGGTATCTCGCATCTCGATGGCGTTGTTCTGTCGCATGCCGATATGGATCATTGCAATGCACTGCCGATCTTACTCGAGCGGTTTTCGGTGGGTTGTGTCTACGTTTCTCCGGTCATGTTTCAGGATGAAACGCCGGCGATTCGTCTGTTGCGGGCGGCCATTCGCCAATCGAGGACGCCGTTAACCGTGTTGTGGGAGGGGGATCAGCTTTGTTTTGGAGCCGGCATGCGAATCGATGTGTTGCATCCTCCTCGGAGCGTTTGCATGACGACGGACAATGCATCAAGTATCGTGCTGCTGTTGCAGTACGAGCGGCGGCGTGTGTTGCTGCCGGGTGACTTGGAGCAAGACGGTTTGGATGAACTGCTCGGCGAATTGCCCACGCGGTGCGATGTGGTGATGGCGCCGCACCATGGCAGCCCGAACAGCGCGCCCGCGAGGATGGTCCAGTGGGCGAGACCCGATTGGATTGTCATCAGTGATGCGGTTGGCGACCGGCTTCGCGGCGGTTGGTCTGGTTCCGAAGCTTCAGGGGCCGTCGTGCTGCATACGTCGGCTGTTGGCGCAATCCGGATTGCGATCGATTCAAGCTGCTTGGGAGTCCGAACATGGCGGTGCGGGAGCGAACGATGGCGGAATTGCCCTGCAACCCTCTTGCCTTGGTAGGGGATTGGACAGCACAATACAGAGACACGTATGAAACCAAGATTGCAAGGAAGCCGGGCGGGCGTTTGGTCGGAGCCGCGTTTCGGTCCTTCTGCCCGCTGCGAGTTACGGAGTTCTCATGGTTCTTCCACATGTGGTCCAGAACAGCTTCTATCGCCATGACCGGGACATGGGAGATCGCTATTTCCAGGCCTCTCGCGTTTCGCAGGTCGTCTGTTTGTCCGACGGTGCCGAAGCACGCGTTCGCGGAACCCGTTTCTACCGCGTTGCGGTCGATTGGTCCGATGTTGGACGTGGTCTGCTCTCGGTCGTTTGCGATTGTCCCCGATTTCATCAAGGCGTGCTGTGCAAACACGTTTGGGCATTGCTTCGGGTGCTTGACCAGCAGGGCCAGTTTCCCGGTCGCCTGCCGGTCGGCTTGGCGATTCGAGCTCTTGAGCGTGGTGAGCCGGACGGCATCGATCGGGCGTTGGACCAGGAGAATGCGACGGAGGCCTCGGGGGCTCAAGCAGTTGCCTTTGCCAAGTCCCCCCCCGTGGGCGAGCCGTGGTACCAGCTGGCGCGTCTCTGCCATGTGCAAAGTGTCTCGGGGACTACCGGAACGCCTCCACTGTCCAAACGTCGGTATTGGTGGGTGCTACAGCCGACCGAGGATGCGCGGGATGGAACGGTTCGCCTGCACTGTCTCGCTCAGCGGCAACGCAAGGCGGGTGGCTGGGGCCAGCCGCAGTCCGTGTTGCCTCAGCAGGGCCCGTACGGCGAGACAGCTCTCTTGGACGCGAAGTTGTCTAAACTAGTCCAGCAGGCCGCGCGGGACCACGAGAGAGCTTCCTTTTACCGGCCGGCATACCACCGATATCGGACCGGTCGCAAGCAGGATGGGGTTGTGATTTCGGCCGAGTCGGCTCTGGCGCTGCTTCCGGAATTGTGCCGGCACGATCGATTTGTGTGGCTGTTCGACATTTCTCAACCGATCGAAGACGCACGGACGATCCGTTTGGATCAAGGGGCCGTATATCGGTTCGTTTTGGAGGCCGACCGTGACGGCGCGTCCGGTGGCTGGATCTTTCGAGGGATGTTCCAGCGTCCCGGCGAGTCGTCGATTCCCGTTTCCGACGCGGTCTCCCTGATTGCCAGACGGTTCGTGCTTTTTGAGAATCGGTTGGCGCGCTTCCAGCCACCGGCTGTGCCGGAAGTCGTGTCCTGGTTTCGGCAACGGTCGACGGTGTGCGTTCCGGAGCCGCATCGATTGGCCTTCCTGCAAGCTTTAGTGCACGCGGTTGATAGCGATGTGTTGGATTCGTTGCCTTCCGAGGTGCTTGGATCGGTTGTGTCGGAGCCGATGCAGGCGGAGTTGCAAGTCGAGCCGGGGCGTCACCAGCGGAGCTTGAATGCGCGGGGTCAGTTTCGCTATGCCGACGTCGTGGTTCAGCCGGACGATCGGCCGGTTCACTTTGATCCCGACAGTGGTGTTTGTGTTCGGCGAGATTTGGCTGCCGAATGTAAGTTGGTCGACACACTTCGCGGCGCGCTGATTTCATCGGTCGGATACGAGTTCTCCGGCAACCACTTAATGCTGCTTTCTTCTCAGTTGCCGAAGTTGGTCCGAACGGCGATGTATGCTGGATGGCGTGTCTGTGTTGCCGGTCAGGTGGTCCGGCGGCCTGGCAAGATCGATATTGCGGTCAAGAGCGGCATCGATTGGTTTGAATTGCACGGAAACGTCGACTTCGATGGTCTCCAGGTGCCTCTGCCCCAGCTATTGCGTGCCCTGCGTACCGGCCAGGCAACGCTGACGTTGGACGATGGTACACGGGGCTTGTTGCCTGAGAGGTGGCTTGAGAAGTATAGTCGGTTGCTTAAATTGGGGGATGAGCAAGGAGATGTGGTCCACTATCGTCCCAGTCAGGCAATGTTGCTGGATGCGATGCTGGCCGAACAGGATTCGGTGACCTTTGATCGCCGTTTTGCGACGTTCCAAAGGCGATTGGCGTCGTTTCAGGGCGTTCGCGAGTCCAAGGAGCCTCGTGGGTTTCGTGGCACGCTGCGGTCTTACCAGCGGCGGGGGTTGGGGTGGCTGAAGTTCCTGAACTCATTTCGTTTTGGCGGATGTCTAGCGGATGATATGGGACTTGGCAAAACCGTGCAGGTCTTGGCATTGCTACAATCTCGCCGGACCCGACGCCTGAAAAAAGATGAACAGCGCAAGCCCTCGATCGTTGTGGTGCCCAAGAGTCTTGTTTTCAATTGGATCAACGAGGCCGCTCGGTTCGCACCGCGACTGAGAGTGCTCGACTATACAGGCCTTGGCCGCAAAGAGCTTCGCAAGCGGATTTCAGAGCAGGATGTGGTGGTCACTACGTATGGAGTCTTGCGGCGTGACATCGAGGAATTGAAAAAAACTGAGTTCGATTATGCGATCCTGGACGAGGCGACGGTAATTAAGAACCCCAGATCGCAGAATGCCAAGAGTTGTCGCTTGATTTCGGCCGATTATCGGCTTGCCATGACCGGGACGCCGATCGAGAACCACCTTGGTGAATTGTGGTCACTGTTCGAATTCTTGAATCCCGGTATGCTCGGCGCGATGAGTGATTTTCAGGCGATCATTGCGAAAACCGGTTCGCAGGATGGGCGTCAATGGCTTGCTCGAGCGATTAGTCCCTATGTGTTGCGCCGGACCAATGATCAGGTGCTGACCGACTTGCCGAAGAAGACGGAAAAGACAATCTATTGCCGTCTGACTTCCAAACAGAAGGCCCAATACAGCGAGTTGCGAGGTTATTACCGGCGCCAGTTGTCCAACGCGATAAAAGACAAGGGGCTCAATCGGTCAAAAATCCATGTGCTCGAAGCACTGCTCCGGTTGCGCCAGGCCGCGTGCCACCCTGGATTGATCGATTCCCGTCAACGAGATGGCGAAAGTGCCAAGTTGAGTCTGTTGATGGAATACCTTCGCGAGGCGGTGGATGAGAAGCACAAAGTGCTGGTTTTCTCGCAGTTTACCACGTTTCTGGGGATTGTTCGGAACCACCTGGAGGCGGAGGGGATTGAGTACGAGTATCTGGATGGTCGGACTCGGAATCGAGAGGAAAGTGTTGACCGTTTTCAGGAGGAGCAGGGTTGTTCTGTTTTTCTGATCAGCCTGAAAGCCGGGGGCCACGGCCTGAATCTAACGGCCGCCGACTATGTGTTCGTGCTCGATCCATGGTGGAACCCGGCCGTGGAAGCCCAGGCCATTGATCGTGCACATCGTATCGGCCAGACGCGGCCTGTCATTGCATACCGGCTGATTGCTCAGGACACGGTTGAAGAGAAAGTCCTGGCGCTGCAGGACCAGAAGCGGGAGTTGGCCGACGCGATTATTACGGCCAATGAGAGTCTGATTCGCCGCCTGACACCGGAGGATCTGCAGATGCTACTCGGGTGACTCGGATGTTGGGCTGTTTCAGCGTAGCCGTTCACGCCGCTGGGGTCTGACGCAATTTTCGGCGGAGACAGCGTTTCTTCACGCGAACGCATTTTGTCGCCGAAAATGGGTCTGACCCCTTGGAAACGAACTGGCGGCCTACATTCCGTGAACGGTTACGTTTCAGCAGGGAGGTGGTACGCTGGTGGCAGGATCTCTTGTCTGTCCGCCAGTGTGTCCGGCCGCCAGTGTGTGACCAGGCTCAGAAAACGGGGGGCGGCCAGCCTGAGGGTTCTTAGGTCGATCGTGGCACCTGTTTAGCGTGCCTCGCGTTGTTGCAGCCTTTCGATGTGGGTTCGCATGGCGGATCGTGCCCGATGCAGACGACTGCGAACCGTGCCGACGGAGATCTCCAGGACGCGAGCGATGGTGTCATAATCAAAGTTTTCGATTTCTCGCAACACCAGAATACTGCGGTATTCACTACTGAGTTGCCGCAGTGCTTGTTGGATCAGCAGGGTCTGCTCCTGCTGCAGAAGTCGATCGGCAGGAGCGGAACCCGGGTCAATTGGTTCGTGTCCGAGAGTTTCCAACGCTTGATCCGCGGAGACTTCAGGCCGTCGCTTGCGATGGCGATTAGCGATGCAATGCATGGCAATTCGGTACAGCCACGTGTAGAAGGTGCTCTTGCCCTGGAACGTATGCAACTTGAGATAGGCTTGGACGAAGGCATCCTGCACGATGTCCTCGGCTTCCTGAAGGTGCCCGACCATGTGGGTGATACTGGTGAACAGCCGATCTTGATGCAATTGCACGAGTCGGCCGAAGGCGTCCGCGTCGCCATGCTGAGCTTGTTCAATCAATGGTCGTTCATCATTCACGGCAGCTCGAGACACGGAACCCCGAATAGAGGTAAGGCTGAGTAACACCGGGCGGCAGGGCTGCCATCCAGTTTCGACCTAGGGCTTGGATCCGGGTGAGCGTTGCCGTTGGTCGCCTGAGATTGTCCAAAACTTAACGATCCTTAAAGCTACGAGGGCTGGTTTCAAGTTTATGTCATTCGTTTGCGGTGCGCATATCTTTTTTCAGGGATCGTCATTGCATCCATGAAAAGACGGCATGGAGGGGACGTTTCGGTTGGTCCAGTACCGGCTGAGCAGTCCGAGGAATCCCCTCTGCGGAGCGAACACCCGAAAAGTAGTCAATTCGGTTTAGACAAGGTGGTTCCATCCTGGTCGGAATTTGGCAAATCACTCCTCGAGAGGGGGCGTGGCTTTGCAGAACGTGTTCCGCCCGACCACTCTCATTTCATCTTCATGTTCGGTTGCAGGCTTGTCAAATGGGGATTCTCGAGCACTCACTGTCTCACGATGCCGGGCCTCGGACCCCTGCGCTTCAACCGCTCGGATCATAGTCCCCCCGCTCTCGTTGATCGCTGCAACTTGACTCAGCTATGACCATTTTTTCGCACTAAGGGCCTTGATCGTAAGGTGGTCCAGGTAGGTCCCGCTTGCCGAGCGGGACATGGTGTAATCCAGGACACTACAAGAGGTTTGGAACTGCAGCCGGAACCTGTTTGCCCGCTGCTGGACCGGATTGCGATCAAGGCCGCACTAAGGACCGGCGGATCAATGGTTATCGCGTTTACTGGGGGGCGTTCGTGCGGCGGTCCTCCTTAGCTGCGAGCCTGATTCACCCATGGGGCGAGCCCACGGGGGTCTGTGCGTGGAAGAGTGCGACAGTTATTGATTGGCGAATCCTAAGTTACTAAGGGGGCCGCCGTTCGGGGTGTCTGAGACGGGCTCTGGTTGTGGGCGGTTGTCAAACGGGCCCTGGCCACACTACACTAAGCGAGCCATGCTGAAGGCCCGGAGTCTGTTGAGGCGGGCCAAAGCGGTGATCCGACGAAGATATCCAATCTTTTGCGGTTGCAAAAAAACGTGGCGCCGCTAAATTGAGTTGCTTAAGTTGTTGGTAGTGTTGTATGTAGAGACAGTCCTGACGGAGACGGGGATCAAGGAGAAAAGGGCGCCGGCGGACAGCAAACGAGAACGTCCAGCCGAAAGCAGAGGAATCACGGTAGCAAATGACGATCACGAAAGAGCGGAAACGAGAACTGATCCAGGACTTTCAGCACGACGACCGGGACACCGGTTCGCCTGAGGTGCAGATTGCGATTCTCACAACCCGCATCAACAATCTGACCGAACACATGCGGGTGCACAAAAAAGACTATGCAAGTCGACGTGGCTTGCTAGCCTTGGTAAGTCGCCGCCGTCGTCTTTTAGACTTCTTGCGACGGATTGAGCCCCAGCGGTACCTGGACATTATCGGGCGGCTTGGAATCCGCAAGTAGTCCGTGTTCCTGTTGGCAGGGGCGATGTTCCGATACCGGTCAACTGCGGTGTCGGCGATGTTCTGCTCGTTGTGTTCTCATGCTGTGCCTGTCGCTGCGCGGTTGCCGATCGCTCCGTGCGCCGCCCTTGCCTGGAATCGTCGCTTGGTCAGGACCCAGGAAATGACTAGGAAGTAAGTGACGTGAAGGTACGAGTAGAAAAACAGATTGGCAAGCACATTCTCTCCATGGAAACCGGGCAATTGGCACGACAGGCCAGCGCGGCGGTTGTGACGCAGTATGGGGGCACGGTCGTGTTGAGTGCGGTGGCGACGGGGCCCCCGCGGCCGGGTATCGATTTCTTTCCGTTAATGTGTGATTACCGCGAGCGTTATGCGGCGGCCGGCAAGTTTCCGGGTGGATTTCTCAAGCGAGAAGGCCGGCCCACCATGAAAGAAACTCTCACATCGCGATTGATCGATCGTCCCATTCGGCCACTCTTTGCCGATGGGTTCAACGACGAGGTTCAGTGCCAGAGCATTGTTTTGTCGAGTGATCGGCTCAATGATGGGGACGTGTTGGCCATGAATGGGACCGCGGCAGCGCTGCTGTTGGCTCCCCTTCCTTTCGAAGGACCGTTGGCTTCCGTTCGAATCGGCCGCGTTGAAGAGCAGTTTATTCCGTTTCCCAGCCAGGAGGATCTGGAAGAAAGTGAATTGGATCTGATTGTCTCCGGTTCCGAAGAAGCGGTTGCGATGGTCGAGGGCTTTGCTCGCGAAATGCCCGAAGACGTGATGGTCGAAGCGATCGAGTACGCTCACAGTGTCATTCGTGAGGTGCTGGCCTTGCAGCGTGAGTTGGCCGAGAAAGCGGGCGTCGAGGAAATCGAGTTCGTATCGCCCGGCGATGGCGGACTTTATGACCGGTTGAAAGGCACCTTCTACGAGGATCTGAAGACAGCCAAGCAGACCGAGGGCAAGCAGATGCGGGCCGAGGCGGTTCGCGGCCTGAAAGAACGAGCTTTGTCGGAGGTCATTCCGGATCCCGACGCTGAGGACGCGATTGACGCGGGCTTGTTTCGAAATGCCTGGCACAAGCTTGAAGAACAGGTTGTGCGCGATTTGATCCTGGCCGGCACGCGATCGGACGGGCGAGGTCCGAAGTAGCTTCGGCCGATCGAGTGTTCCGTCGATGTGTTGCCACGTACGCACGGATCGGCCGTTTTTCAACGTGGTGAGACGCAAGCGATGATTACTGTCGCACTCGGGACATCGCGTGACGAGCAGCGAGTTGATGGGCTGATCGACGAGTACTCCAAAAAGTTCATGCTTGACTACAACTTTCCGCCGTTTTCAGTCGGAGAGTGTCGGCCGATTCGCGGACCAGGGCGGCGAGAGATCGGACACGGTGCATTGGCCGAGCGAAGCGTCAAGCCCGTGTTGCCTTCGCCGGACGAGTTCCCGTACACGATTCGGGTGATCTCGGATATTCTGGAGTCGAATGGCTCATCGTCGATGGCCTCCGTCTGTGGTGCCACGCTCGGGTTGATGTCGGCAGGCGTCCCGATCAGTAATCCGGTTGCCGGGATCTCGGTCGGACTGGTCCAGGAGGGTGATCAGTGGGTCTTGTTGACTGATATTCTCGGTGACGAAGATCATTTCGGTGACATGGACTTCAAAATTGCCGGAACGCAGCGAGGGATTACGGGGATTCAGTTGGACTTGAAGGTCAAAGGGATCAACACCGAGATTATCCGGGCGACAATGGCCCAGTCGCGTGAAGCGAGAATTGAGATTCTACGTTCCATTCTCACGGCTATTTCGCGTCCCAAGGAGGACATTTCTCCGTGGGCTCCGCGGTTGACACGAACCAGTATTGATCCGGAGAAGATCGGAGC
>JAJSAJ010000389.1 GCA_024274855.1 Planctomycetota bacterium
ATTGTTGTCTGGGACCAGGTGGGCGGCAAAGGCCGAAGTAATACTGCCGGATTCCTCAACAATATGGCACGAACACTCCCGCCGATGATGCAAGTTATGCGTGATATTGGCGGCGTTGAACTGCCTGAATCGCTTATAAAGTTCGCAGGCGACGACCAAGCCGACTCGACGCCGGCCAACTCCGGCAATGACAGTCTGCCCGAGGAGCCGACGACGACACCGGTGGACGCGAGCGGCGCGTCCGATGACAGCTCGTCGGAGTAATCACTGAATCCGACCGCATGACGAGTTAGCAAGGAAACCCCGGTTCACCCACGGTGAACCGGGGTTTCCTCTTGGGCGTGGGGATTGTTCTGACGTTTCGTCCCAGTTAAGATGCACGCAGACTGAATGCTGGACCGTTCTCACTGTGGCTCGAACTCGGCATGCCCCGGCCAATAATGGGCTGCGCAACATTGCTTATCCCCTGCCTGATGTCGTCTTTCCTTTTTCGAAATCAGACACGAGGGAAAGGCAGAATCTCGGAGGACCCGAAACCATCGATGGATTTCACCTGTGCATTGCGCTGACCCCGCTCGCCGTCTACATCATCGTGCTTGGTGGCATCAACCTGTCGAAACGCCCGCTCGTAACGACGGGTGCACGTGACATGTCCGCGCTGGGTGTGGCCATTTCAGGTCTGATCGCGGCTGGTCCGATGGAGCTGCTGTTGCCAGAAGCGGCAACGAACCGGTTTGGCGGTTACGTCTGGCTGTTGCTGCTTGCGTTCTACGCGCTCTGCTGGACGCTTATCGTGTTGGCGTTACGCCCCCGTCTTGTGATCTATAATGTGAATCCTGAGCGGCTGCGATCGGTCCTGGCGGAAGTGGTTTCCGAGTTGGACCGAGATGCAAGTTGGGCTGGTGACAGCCTCGTCCTGCCTCAATTGGGGGTCCAGCTGCATGTCGAGCCGTTCGGCCTGCTTGGAAACACTCAGCTGGTCGCATCGGGCCCTCGGCAGGATTTTGCCGGGTGGAAACGGCTGGAAGAAGGACTTGCCAAAGGACTGCGTCAGACGAAAGCAACGCGGAATCGGTTTGGAGTCAGCCTTGTCATACTTGGCCTGTTCCTACTTGCCGTGGTAATCTATCAAATGATCAGCGATCCGACGATGGTTGTTCAATCCATCAACGACATACTCCACCGGTAAGTGTCGAGTGGCCCACTGGGACGCGGGCTTATCGCAAACCAACGCCATAGTATTGTTGTAACGTCAAGCCGACGGCGCCGGCTAACGTAACACCGGGCAACCACCTCGGACGACTGTTAATCGAGCGGTCAATCACGACTTGCGTGTGCTGGCATTGCCGCAAACTTGGCCCTGGCCAGTTCGACAAGCCGAACGCCGAAGTGAATTGAGCACAAACTGATTTATCGATCAGATGAAGGGACGAACGACCGACAATGAGTCAACGACGCAATGCAATCGTGGGGTGGGCGTGGAAAGGCCTGAAACTGGCCGCCGTTCTGGCGGTTGTTGGTCTGGTGGTTTACCGAGTCAAGTTTACGCCGGTGCCGGTTGTTGAACACAAGTTGGAACGGGGTGAGATTGTTGCCGAGGTCCTGGGGACCGGCACTCTCGAGGCTCGGGTAAAAGTGAGCATCAGTCCGAAGATTTCCGGTCGCATCAAGGAGATTCTTGTCGACCAGGGCGACCGTGTATCGGTAAGCGATGAGATGGTCCGACTCGATAACGAAGAGCTGACCCAACAGGTCGAGATCGCTCAGGCCACACTGGCGGCAAACCGGGCCGCCGTCGAACGATTGAAAGCTGATTTAACGCGAGCGGAGGCGATCCTGAAGCAGGCGAAGCGAGGATTCGACCGGGCAAACCGGTTGAAGACGGGAAATGCTATCTCCGAAGGTGAAGTTGACAAGGCAGTCGAATCACTTGGAATCGCCGAGGCCGGAATTGCCCGAGCCAACGCCGCCATTGCCGGAGGGGAAAAGCAGGTCCTGACGGCGCAGAAAACGCTTTCCTACCATCAGGCGCGCCTTTCAGACACGATCATCAAGGCGCCGTTTGATGGTTTGGTAATTCGGCGGCAACGCGACCCGGGCGACATTGTCGTACCTGGAAGCGCCATTCTCACTGTGATTTCGCTTCAAGAGATTTGGATCAGCGCATGGGTGGACGAAACGGAAATGGCTCGCGTTCGCATTGGCGAATCGGCACGGGTTGTTTTTCGTTCCGAGGCCGACCGGTCGTTTCAAGGAAAAGTTGCTCGCTTGGGCAAAGAAACAGATCGAGAGACTCGCGAGTTCATCGTGGATGTTCAAGTGCTCGAACTACCCGATAACTGGGCCGTTGGGCAACGCGCGGAGGTTTTCATCGAAACGGCCCGCAAGAGCAACGCGCTTCTTCTGCCGACGACCTACGTCTGCTGGCACGACAGCGTTCCCGGTGTATTCAAAAAACAGGACAATCGAGCAATTTGGACACCCGTGACCTTCGGCCTGCGTAGCTCTGAAATGATCGAGATCGTTGAGGGACTGCAAGCGGATGATACCGTTGTGAGTCCACAAGATCCGAAGACAAAACTGACTGATGGCAAGAAGGTTATCGCATCATGAATCTTGCCGTGAAGGATATTCGACACAATCTTGGGCGATTTGCCCTGACAACGGTCGGCATTGGCATGTTGTTGATGATTGTCATGGGCATGGGCGGAATCTATCGTGGGATTATCGAGGATGCCACACTGCTGATAGACAGCATGGACGCGGATTTGTGGATTGTTCAGCGAGATTCCAAGGGCCCGTTTGCCGAGCTTTCTCGTATTCCCTCGAATCTTGTCTTTCGCGCAGCGGCAGTACCCCAAGTGGAAAATGCCCGTGAGTTTGTCTACCACACAATTCAAAGGGAACGTGATGGCCGGCCACTACGAATCACCGTGCTCGGATTGGATTGGCCGACGGACAAAGGCGAGTGGATACTGTTGATTGCGGGTCGCCCACTAGCTCGGAACCACTACGAGATGATTGCGGACAAGACACTTGGGATGCGGCTTGGCGAGCGAATTCGGTTGGGCAAGAACACGTTCACCGTTGTCGGAATCAGTTCGGGCATGATCAGCTCAGGGGGAGACGGGCTCGGTTTCTTCACCATAGCCGATGCACAGTCCATCCAGTTTGACGTCCCCGGCGAAGCGGTTCGCCTTGAACGGGAAGCACGCCGCGCCCGCACGGAGCGAAGTGACTTAGGAATGCGCTTGCCGGCGTTGGTCGACCAGGCGGATAAACTCCCTTCACAGTTGCCCGCAATCGCTCGGCCGCAAGTCAGCGCTGTCGTGGTACGCGTCACGCCGGGCGCCAATATCGATCAAGTCGTTTCGACAATTGCCGCATGGGGTGATGTGTCCGTTTACACGAAAACCGGGGAAAAGAACTTGCTGCTGAAAGGAACGGTCGACAAGGTGCGGCGACAGATTGGACTCTTTCGTTTTCTTCTCACGATCATCGCCGCTGTCATTATGGCCCTGATTCTTTATACGCTCACTTTGGATAAATTGCATTCGATTGCCCTGCTGAAACTCATCGGCGCACCCAACAGGATTATTTTGTCACTGATTTTGCAGCAGGCGCTTTTCCTGGGCGTGGTCGGGTACATTATCGCGTATCTGCTTGGCCAGAAGATCTTCCCGATGTTTCCCCGCCGAGTGATTCTACTCGACAGCGACATACTTCAACTGGCGCTGATTGTCCTTGGCATTTCCGTTGTTTCGAGCTTGCTGGGAATATGGCGAGCCATGCGAGTTCAACCCAACGAAGCACTTTCATGACGACAGGCCAGTAGGTCCGGCTTGCCGAGCCGGACCAGAATCGCCAGTTACTTAGTAGGTCCGGCTTGCCGAGCCGGACCAGAATCG
>JAJSAJ010000390.1 GCA_024274855.1 Planctomycetota bacterium
AGTGGACGTTGATGAGCCAAAGTCAAAAGTCAGGCAGTTGCAACCAGCCAATTCCACTTAATCACTGAAAGGGCCGGCGAATCAATGGTTGTCGCGGCCTTGATCGTAAGGTGGTCCAGGTAGGTCCCGCTTGCCGAGCGGGACATGGTGTAATCCAGGACACTACAAGAGGTTTGGAACTGCAGCCGGAACCTGTTTGCCCGCTGCTGGACCGGCTAGCGATCAAGGCCGGTTGTCGCGTTCACGGAGGGCGTTCGTGCGGCGATCCTCCTTAGCTGCGAGACTGATTCACCCATGGGGGCCTGTACGCGGAAGAGTGCGACAGTTATTGATTGGCGAATCCTAAGCATTCAGAACACTGAACGTCCACGTGCAATTCGAAGGGGGGAGGAAGCTCGGCATGTATACATGTCGGGCTTCATTTTTTGGCTCGACACGTCCCGCCGGTCGCTGGGCTACTTCCAGTTCCAAAACCAGTAACGGTAGTCTTCAATCGCTGCCGCCGCTGAGCAGTCTCGTGGAATCCCCAGCTCGACAATCGGTACGTCCATGACATAGCCGGCCTTCTCAATGCGGCACAGGATTCCCGAGAAAAGAGCATCTTCCGATTGTTGCAGCGGGTCGAGCAGCGTGGCAATGGTCCCGATGTGACACGGGTAGGTTCGGTCTGGGTGGTAGACAGTTTGGCCAGATTCGATCTGGCGCGACAAGTGATGGAAGAAGACGTGCAACGTTTCGTCCGTTACCCGCGGCAGATCGCAACCGGTCTGCCCAAGAACCCGTGCAATGCGATCAAACGGAGTACTCGGGAGTACGGGGGATACGGACAGGTGCGACTCGACGCTTGGCTGATATGTCATCGTAGTCATTGAATTCGGTCCTTCCTGAAAGCCGGATGATTCCGTCGGCCGGTGTTGGGGAGTACGACTTTGCTAGCATCAAGTGCACACCAGGATGCTATCAGCAAACTCGCACGGTTGCGTATTCTTGGCCAGGGTCGCCTGCAGTTCGGATCGATGGATGGAAACGGACGAGGGTGCCTGGATTCCAAGCTTGATGCGGCCCCCTTTGATTTCCAGTACGGTTACCGAGATCTGGCCATCGATGACAATTGTTTCGCCTACTTTGCGTCCCAGTACCAACATTGCTCAAACTCCTTACTTTTGAAAATCCGCCGCCTTGCGGTTGTCTCTTCAAGCTTCCAGTGCGGTCTACTGTTTGAAGCCTGTTGTTTTCGGCATTCAACGATCATCGGATCGGATACCACGTCATTTGTTGTGACAACTATGGCACAGTCGGACAATACGCGCCATCGGGGAAATAGATACTTGGGGAAAAGTTATTCCCGAAAATGTTATAGGGGTTTTCCCGATGCCTCGTGCGAGCTATCAGCTCAGTTCGTTCGGCTTGCGGCGGAAGCTATCGGCGAGAATTCGACTCCAATCACTTGACGACTCACAGCGAACTCGCCACATTCATTGGAGCCAAACATGGTCAGGGAGCGGAGTCGCGGTCAAAGAAGGATCTGGTTGTCATGAACGAGAACGGACTGTTCGAGCAGTTGCCGGTCGGTGTTGCGGTACTAGACAGGGTGGGCCGATTTCAGCGAAGCAACCCGGCCTTTCGGAAAGCCGTGGGGTACGGATCGGAAGGATTGTCGGCGATACGGTTGTCGGAACTGGTATTGCCCGAGGCGCGCAACGACGTAGCCGAGATGCTGCGGCAATTGGCGGACAATCGGCGGGAGGAGGTATGCCGAACGATCCAGTGCATTGATGGTCGTGGCAATCCGCGGTGGATAACCATGTCGATTCGTTTGGCGGAAATCGACGACGTATCGGATGCCCACATGCTGGTTACGGCGGTCGATGTCACGGCACAGAGGCAGACCGAAGCGAATTTAGCTCGCGACAAAGAAGAATTCGAGCGAATCTTTCATGCAGTGCCTGATCCGATCGCGGTTTTGGATGTCGACCACCGAATTGTGCGCGTTAATCGGGCGATGGCACAACGTTTGGGATGCACTCGGGAAGAGATTATCGGACACACGTGTTTTGAGGTTGTGCACGGATTCGACAGGCCGATGAAGGAATGTCCGCATGCGTGTCTCTTGGGTGATGGTGTCGAGTGTCACCGGGAGATACACGAGGACCGGTTGGGGGGCGATTTTCTGGTATCGGTCAGCCCGATACGTGATGCGAATGGACGACTAGCGGGTGGCATTCATGTGGCGAGGGACATCACCAAGCGTAAACAGGCGGAACTGGCGTTGCACAAAGCCAACAGCACGCTCGAAAAACGCGTTACGGATCGCACGCGAGAGCTGGACGCGTTGAACCAGACGCTGCGTCAGGAGATTGTCGAGCGGCATCGATTGGAAGCCGAAGTACTTCATGCCGGGACTCGAGAACAACGCCGCATGGGCGAGGAACTCCACGATCAACTCGGCCAAGAATTGACGGGATTGCGTTACCTGGCCAGTAGTTTGGCTCGACGTTTGCGAACATTGGATTTGTCGGAAGCGAATACGGCGACCGAACTGGCCTCTGGAATTGGGCAGGCGCTGCAACGAACTCGCGCTATCGTCCGTGGCCTGCTCCCGGTCGAAATCGACGCTCGAAACCTCGTGCCCGCTCTGGAATCGCTTGCCGCCGACATTGAAGAGCGTTTCGCACTCACCTGCCGGTTTCTCATGCGAGGTATCGTGCCGATCAAAGATGATCACACGGCAATTCAACTCTATCGCATTGTTCAGGGAGCGTCGAACAATGCGATCAAGCATGGTCATGCGGAAAACATCAATATCGAGATCTTTACGCAGGATGATCAGATCGTGTTGCGAGTGTAGGATGACGGTATTGGGATCCCTGACAAGACTGAACGGGGATTGGGATCTGGATTGCAGATTATGCGGTACCGTGCCTGTGCGGTTGGCGGGACGTTTGATGTCCGACAGGGTGATGATGGTGGCACGGTTGTCACATGTATTTTGAGCCAGGAGGGATCACATGGTTGCCAAGAGCAAGCAGAAGTCAAGCTCGCATAGAATACTCGTTGTCGATGATCATCCAATTGTTCGTCGAGGCCTGCGGCAACTGGTCAGTGGCGAGCCCAATTTGGAGGTAGTCGGTGAAGCGGAAGATGTGAACCAGGCACTCGATCAGTTCGATGCGACTCGCCCCGATCTCGTGATCGTGGACTTGTCGCTCAAGGAAGGGCATGGACTCGACCTGATCGCCGAGATCAAATCTCGCGACCGACGGACGAAGATTTTGGTTTCGTCGATGCATGACGAATCGCTGTTTGCCGAGCGGGTACTCCGGGCCGGCGCTTTGGGGTACATCAGCAAACAAGAATCGCCCGACGAGTTGCTCAGGGCAATCTGCCACGTTTTGAGCGGCGAGATCTACCTGAGTTCTCGGATGGCCAATCGCCTTCTAGGACGACTCGTTGGCGGCGAATCGCTCGACCAAGACCCAATCGAACGTCTTTCGGATCGGGAACTGGAGGTCTTTGAAATGATTGGGCAGGGACTGCGCACGAAACAAATTGCCCAGAGCCTCGACCTGAGCCCGAAGACTATCGAAGCACATCGAGAGAAAATCAAGACAAAACTGAATCTGACGAACGGCACGGAGTTAAGCCGCGAGGCAACCCAGTGGGTGCTGGAGAACGGGTAGAGCTCCAGGCATTCGCAATCATCCGATACGGCAGAACTCCCGCCCGCGACACGGGCTTCTCACGACACGTTGACTCTGTCGATCGTTGGCGGAGCGTGCCCGAAGCATGCTCCGTCGATTAGACAGCCTCACGCTTGGGCGGCGACCTCGTGAACCGAGCACACAGGCTTGCCGTGTCCGATCAGGTTGCATTTCCGGCCAGCGTCAGTGCATGAGTGAAATACGCGCTGACACGCGGCACATCGATCCCCAACGCAACGTCCATATTCGGACGCCACTGCGGGTTGCGGCGGCGGTCGAAAACCGTGGCACCCATCGTCAATTCGCCCTGCGTCTCCACGTCTCCCGCCAATTCCGTGAAGTCGAACAGATCGGGCTCAACGACCGCCGCCAATGCCACGCAGTCGTGAAGATGAATGCTCTCCTGGCCAAGACGCTGATGGTAAGCTCTAAAAATAAACGGAAGGATCTGCCTCAGAAATCGACCCACACGTGTTTCGTCACTCGGAAGCTCGTCCAGAAAGTCGAGTGTCAATTCTACCTGACGGGTGACATCCAGTGGCACCAGTGTCTTCGTTACGGGGGAACGGAGGGCAACACGTGCACTGACCGGATCCTGATAGATGTTGAACTCGGCCGCGGGAGTGACATTGCCATTTCCATCGACGCAACCACCCATCACAACCAGACGATCAACCATTGAGGGAAGATCCGGATCTCGCTGAAAGGCCCTCGCAATGTTAGTCAGCGGGCCGAGGCAGATCAGTGTGATGCAGTTCGGATCGGCACGGACCGCATCACAGATCACTTTCTCGGAAGGATGCTGGTGATGGAGACGCGAGACTTGATAGCCGGAATTCCCAAGACCATCCTCGCCGTGCATATACCGCGCATCGGTCGCGGGACTTGTGTCCGGTGCCGTGGCGACACCCAGACGCGGATATCGCAACGGGTCCAACTGCTCGATGATCGTCTGGACGTTGCGACTCGACTGCGCCGCCGACACGTTGCCTGCGGTCGCTGTGATCGCAACGACGTCCAGCCGAGGGTCAAACAGGGCCATTGACAACGCTACGGCATCATCAATTCCCGGGTCACAGTCAATAATTACCTTCCTGGCCATATTACCTGCCCGCTACTGACGAAAAGAAAACCTGGGACCGAAGTACGCTTGCCGATGACGCTGGTGTTTCTTTTCAGCGCGTTCCCAACCGAGTTCGCCCTGAAAAACCAGCATTTCGACAATTTAGACCGAGAACCGCGTTGCCACAGCTCCGTTTCCTCCACCATTGCACCCGCCGATTGTACCGTCTGGCAATTCGATGAACAAGACAATGCCCCATGTCGTCTTTGGTTGCGGGAAGCCGGTCGTTAGTATGCTTATAGAGCGGAAGCTGATCATTTGAGTCAAATTCTATCGACCAACGAGAGCGGGCTTGCGGTACTCGGGCGGTAGCTCGTAATTGGTTCGAGGCCGTGCCTCGTTAGAATCAAAGGTCCCATCCCGCAAACTGTCCGAGCGGGTGCGAGAGATGATCGACGAGAAATGACGGATATCGGCCGTTGCCCGAGCTGGATCCGCGGGTTTCCATAAGGTTCCCACCCTGTCAGGAACGATCCCAGCGGCCTCCGAACGCTGGGCAGTCTTGCCACGGAATAACAGAATGTTCGGCTTGCGTGTGTTGGAAGGCAGCGACAGACCGTGACTAAGTGGAGGCTATTGCAGTGATTATCCAAGCAACCGAACAGGTAGCTGGCGGCGGTGATCTGTCCGAACGGCAGATGGCTGAAGTGATCAGCTGCGTGATGGAGGGCGGGTGCACCGAAGGTGAAATAGTGGATCTACTGGCCGCATTGCACGCGAAAGGCGAAACAATCGAGGAGATCGCGGGAGCTGCACGGGCATTGCGCCGTCACATGACTCCCATAAGTTCAAATCAACCGAACCTGCTCGATACGTGTGGCACCGGTGGCGACTGCTCGGGAACCTTCAATATCAGCACTGCGGCCGCCCTGGTCACCGCGGCCGCTGGCGTACCGGTTGCCAAGCACGGCAATCGAGGGATAACCAGTAAATCTGGCTCGGCAGATGTTCTGGCTGAACTCGGGGTCGACATTCGGGCAAATCTGGCGACCGTCGAGCGTTGTTTGGAGGAGGTTGGGATTGGGTTTTGCTTCGCACCGTTGGCGCACCCATCGATGAAGCACGTAGCCGAGGCGCGCCGGCGGCTGGGCACCCCGACTATTTTCAATCTGCTGGGACCACTCTGCAATCCGGCTTCGGCACCCTATCAGTTGCTCGGCGTTGGACGATCCGATCTACGGCCCCGCCTCGCCTCGGCACTGAATCTGCTCGGAACGAAACGGGCTGCCGTTGTGTGGGGCGAGGATGGATTGGACGAGGTCACGATTGGTGGCCGGACTCGCGTGACAATCATTCAGGGCGGACAGATGTCCGAGGTCGTCTGGAGTCCCGAGCAGTTTGGCGTGTCTCAGTCGCCGCTCGACGCGTTACGCGTTGACGGTCCCAAGGCGAGTGCGGCGATGATCCGAGCTGTCTTGGGGGGCCGTCCGGGCGCGGCACGAGACATTGTTGTTGTGAACGCCGCAGCCGCATTGTGGCTCGTCGGCGCCGCCGCATCACTGCACGATGCGGCTCGAGCGGCGCAGGTGGCAATTGACCAAGGCCGGGCTCGCGACCTGCTGGAACGCCTGGTGAGTGTGAGTCACACAACATGAATCGTACGACCTGGCGTCTAATCCTGATTGTCTCCTGTGCGCATGCGTTGGTTCACATTTTCGAGCTGGCGTTGCCGAGTGTTGAATTGAATATCGCGGGGTTTTATGGTGTCGGCAAGGAGACGACGGGGCTTTTGTCAACCTATTGGCGACTTCCTTGGGGACTCGGAGCACTCGGAGCCGGCTGGCTTGTCGATCGGTTCGGCTCGGAACGCATGCTGGCGATTTACCTGATCGGTTGTGGAGTGATGTGCTGTCTCGTAGCCGCAGCTTTTCCACTGCCGATTATGTTCGTGATTATGTTCACGATGGGGACATTCGCGTCGATCTATCACCCAGCTGGGCTCGCGTTGATTTCACATGCCACGACGTTGGAGTCCCGGCCACGCGCTTTGGGTATCCATGGAATCTTCGGCTCCGCCGGAATCGGCACGGCACCATTTCTGGCTGCACTACTACTGACAATCGGATTCAGCTGGCGACAATACTATCTGGTCCTTGCTGTAGCCGGTCTGGCGTTGGGTGCTGTGTTTGTTTGGCGATCGTTTCGTGAGGTACGGCATGATCAAATGGCCGTATCGGCTGATCAACAAGCCGAACAGGACTCGGTCGACTGGGGGTCGTTTGCCATGTTAGTTGGCTTGGCGCTGATGCAGGGTTTCATCTATTCGGCCGTGCTCAGTTTTCTGCCTCGTTTTCTGGGCGACTGGCAATTCACGGACGCGCCGCTCACGCGGACCACGCGCGGCGCCTACCTGACCGGTGCGGTGCTACTGGTGGGTTGTTTCGGTCAATATACAGCGGGGCGGATTGCACGGGCGAACCTTCTGGAAGGCCAACTGGCCGGTGTCTCGTTCTGCAACGTGCCGTTCCTGCTGGCCATGGCTTTCACACAGGGTGGGATGCGAGTTGCCGCTGCCGGAATGTTCGCGTTCACACATTTTATGCACCAGCCGCTCTACAACAGTCTTATCGCCAAGTACACGCCCCGCCGCCGCCGCAGTATTAGCTACGGACTCAGTTTTGCCATCGGGGCGGGGCTCGGCAGTTTCGGCGCGGCCTTCAATGGGTACAGTCGCAGCGATGTGGCAACATACTCGGTCCTGGCTTGTGTCGCGATCGGAGCCGGCTGTATGGGCCTGCTGCTCGCATGGCGAAATCGACAAGCGGCACCGGCGCGTTGAGCACTAGCACGGCCCGCGACACGTACACGGCCAGCTGGTATTGGCGATGATCCAAGACGCAACTTGGTCGACTATTCGTGGTGCCCCCAGCTACGATATCGAGTATATTTATGCGGGTCGGGCGTACGATCAAGAAACAGGACTATGCTATTACCGGCACCGGATGCTGAGCGCTGAGTTGGGACGGTTTATCAGTCGGGATCCGATCGGGTATGAGGATGGTGCGAGTCTCTACGAGTATGTCTCGTCGC
>JAJSAJ010000391.1 GCA_024274855.1 Planctomycetota bacterium
CCTCGAGCCGGAAGAGCAGATATTGTTGGAAGGTCGCGCCAGCGGCCAGCGATGGCGAGAGATCGGAGTCTCACTTGGCTTGTCGGCCGGTGCCGTCCGTCAACGGGCCCGCCGTCTGATCGATCGATTGCGGCGAAATCCACGCTAGGCGACGCATTCATTCCGCGGGCCGCGTCCCAAACCACTGGCGTAAGTAAATGTCGTTGGCCAGAAACTGGCATTTCCCCTGTTTCTCCACCAGGTAACAAGGCTGACGCGTCCGAACCCGCCTGGGTGACTTCTGACACCTAATCCGAATCCAATCGCACAAAACCTCTGTCCAACACGATGCGCACGGCGCCAGAGGAAGAACGGGGACTGTCCCTCCTTGGCATTGACGCGACTTCGGGCGGCCAAAATGTTACGAATAAACAACAGAGTTGCGGGAGGAAATCCAGCGGGATCACAAGGTGGAGTGTCGAGCCCGTTCAAATTCAGCTCTTGACTACCATGGCGGCGTCGGTTGTGGAATAATGTCTGCATCACGACATTTGCTGTGTATGCAATCGTGCCAAGCCGTTTCCACTCACGTTCCGCTAGGTTTTCTCTATGTATTTCTGGACTTGCCACGCGGTTTCCCGCCAGAAGATGTTTCTGTCGTTGTTTCTGACGCTGCTGATTCCGGTGCTGATCGTACATGCTGAAAAGCCGGGCAAATCAGATTTGCCACGGTTCTTGCCAAATCATGGTAACAGTCTGTATGAGGTGACGGGCCTGCTACACAAGTGGCCGAAGAGCGGGCCTAAGGAACTGTGGCGCGCCGAGGTGGGTTGGGGCAAGAGTGCCGTGGTGGAAGCCGGTGGCTTAGCGTTTACGGCAACCGAGACGGACGAAAAACAATGGGCTATCTGCCTGGATCCGGCCACCGGCAAGGTGCTGTGGAAGAAACTGCTGTTTCCCAAGCCGAACCACCATTTCGCCCGGGGACCATCCACGTCGCCGGTCATCGACGGAGATCGTGTCTACTTCATCCCTTACGCTATCTTCAAGAAAGACGTCTGGGAAATGCGCTGCCCGGTCGTTTGCTTCAAGACCGACGGCACCGAACTCTGGCGCGTCGATAAGAAGATTTGGGCCACGGAGGCATCGACGCCCTTGATCGAAGGAGATACGCTCTACGTCGGCGCCGACAACCCCCAGCACGCCGTACTCATGGCACTGAACAAGTACACCGGCAAGTTGCTGTGGTCGACGATTGTCAAGTCGGACAAGAAACGAGAACTCGGCGCGCCCTCTTCACTGACGTACCAAGTTGTCGACTCGATCCCGCAGGTCATTGTTGGCACTTATGGGACTCGCGAGTTGTTGGGTGTGCACGCCACGACCGGCAAGATCATGTGGCGCTATCCATATCCGGCTGGTATTATCATCGGACTGATCAGTACTCCCGTTGCCATGGGCCCGCGTTTGTTCGTCTGTGGCGGCGAAGGTAAAAATCGGGATTTTTCGGTACTGCTTGAAATGAAATCCGGTGACGGGAAGATTACGTGTCATGAGGTCTATCGAAGTACCGAGTTGCAAAACAATACCTTTAACACGGTTGCCGTTTATCAGGACGCGGTCTTCGGATTCGGCGGAAACAAACAGGCTGGGTTTTTGCATTGTACGAACTTCGCGGATGGACGCTTGCTCTGGAAGGATGCGGGGCGACAGTGGACACGCGAACAGAATCTGGTCGTTGCCGACGGTCTGTTGTTCGCGTTGAACAAGAACAACGAGCTTGTGATGGTCGAAGCCAGTCGCGCCGGCTATCACGAACTGGGGCGGGTGAAGATACCGGTGGAAATGGGACGCCCGCAGCAGCCAACCATTGCCAACGGGCGTATGTACCTGCGTGGTGTAAAGGCTGTCGTCTGCTACCAGGTAGGCGAATGA
>JAJSAJ010000392.1 GCA_024274855.1 Planctomycetota bacterium
GCCGGATTCTCCTTCAGCAGTTTGGTCGCGGCCTTGACGACCTGCTGTTGATTGGCCAGCAGTTTCTCCTGGAGTGGATCACGGACTTCCGCAACGTCTTTTCGCATATCGCCCCAGCGGTGAGCAGCCAGAGTCGATACGCGGTTGTACGCCCACCATGCGGACCGGCGGCTGAATCCCGTCGTCCGCCCATCCGTCTTATAGTCTTCCGGAAGATCCGTGATTCCCGCATACAGCGGAACGTAGGTGGTCATTGCCGGATTGTCGTACGCAAACCACACAACACCGCCGACGGCGTCAGGGAGCCAGGATCGTGATTGGGTCACGGTTGCGTACATGCAATACCAGCGAGCCATCGGCCGCTCGCCCAATTCGCCCCATCCGCCATTGATGCGGAACACCTTGTTCATGTCATACGGCATGAAAGGATTTGCCAGTGGGCTCTTGATGGTCTTGCCATCTTCGTCTGTCACGGTCACGTTCTTGACCATGTCGAAATCGGTACCTTAGAACGTGTCACGAAACATCGTCATGACAGTTTCCGGGCCAACCGGTTTCTCCGGCTTGACGGAAAACGGAAACACATTGCTGTTCGGATTTAGCCGCAGTGATGGGGCCACCATGTCCAGGACTCGCCATTCGCGGCGCGTCGATGCGAACGAGGTGCGGCCGTCAGGATTGTAAGCCTCGTAGAATCTGAACGGCCGTCCGCTTTTCGGGTCCCAATAGCCCCGTTGTCTTGCAACCTCCGAAACATTCTTTGATGCCATGAAAAAATCGGAGTTCGACAAGTCAATTTTGCCGATTCGGGCCGAGTTGGCGACAACTGAAACATGGTCGTCCGGGACACGCTGAGCGACCCAGATAGCGCCCTCTTTGTCCTTTCCCGCTCCGACGATCTCCATGACCCAGACTTCCTGAGTATCAGCGATCGTCAATGCCTCGCCCTCATCGCACCACCCGTACTTATCCAGCAAAGATCCGGCGATCCGAATAGCCTGCCGAGCGGTTGTCGCTCGCTCGAGTATCAGACGTGTCAACATCTCGCAATCGATCAGACCGTTCTTGTTGTGCAGTTCGGGCCGACCGCCGAATGTCGATTCGCCGATGGCCAATTGATGGTCGTTCATTGCTGCATACGCCGGTGCGATATATCCGAACGTCTTGGCCACTTGAGGGATCGGACCGCTCGGTCTTCGTCCGTATCGGGGCATCGGTCCGCTATCATCATCACACCGCCGAGTCAGCAAACGGGTCGCGCTCGGCTTGTGTGTTCGTGCGGGAACAACCAGGACATCGGACCCGGTGCGGTGGCTGTCACACGTGTGTGACGTGATAACCGAGCCGTCTGTCGATGCTTTCAGGCCTACCATGATCGAGGTGCAGGCGTTGGCTTTATGCAAGACAGGAACGAGGCAGCATCCAATCGTCACCAGAAGAAGGGTCCATCGAATTGTTTTCACCGGGGAAGCCTCCGAAGTTGTGCACGTATGGGCCATTAGTCGTTAGGCTTTGTCTCAAAACCCAGAGAAGCAGCGTTTCCGGGAGGGCGAAGCTCCTGCTGAGCCTCTTGTTTTGTTGGCCAAAACGGCTCGGCCGGAGCCTCGCCCTCCCGTTTTGAGACAAAGCCTAGTGTTTTTCTGAAACTGCATGGCCACTTGCCAGCTATCGTGGGTCGGAATCTCAGATTACAAACAAACTCAAAAAGGGGTAATCGCTCACAGGGTTTTCATCTGCCATCGCGTTAGCACCGGAGTTTCCCCTGTCTTCCGCACCAACGCGTTCATCTTGTCTATCGAAGACCTATCAGTGCAAACGGCTGGCCGAGAAGAGGCTAGTTGCCAGTTCGTCGCATGGCCAAGTTGGTATCTATTTATCAAGTTGTTCCAGCAGGTATTGCTTCGCGATATTGAAATCAAAGTGGTAGTAGTATCTCAGCACAACGCGTTGGTTGTCTGGAAGCTTCTTGTATCGATCGGTGAAGTATCGCCGTCCGCTTTCATATTGCGCCAATTCATCCGGGTCCAATTTCTTGGCTGCCGCATCAATCGTGTCGCCCGTTCCACTACCGGGTGCACCAGCGGCAATAAGCTCGCGTGCCAAGCCGGCAAAGTGGAGTAGATGAGCCATATATTGGCTGCGATCTTTTTTGCGTACGGCAATGCGTTGAACCATGCGTGCCAGAATGCCCGCGGATGCTCTCCAATCCTTCTTGACCAGGTCCTGGTATGCGGCGCCATGGAAAGCCACCAACGCGTCGGGGTGCTCGTCCATGACCGTCAGGAAAGTATTGATGGATTCACCGGTCTTGCCGACTTTTAGCTTGATGATTGCAAATGCCAATTGGGGATCGGGTTGACGTGGCGCAAGCCTTTGAGCCTCGGCATAGGCTGTCTCGAATCCTTTCGATGGGCGGATTCGGTTCAGATCGAGCAACATGCGGCGAATGGCGGTCGCGGCCTCCGGGGTCAGACGACGTGGCCGAGTGTCGGGATCAAAGCGGACGGGGGTCTGGTTAATCGAGGCAAGTTCTGTTTTTAAGTAGGGAAACAACTCGTGGCATGAAACCATCCCATCTCGATCTGAATCAGCCTTGCCCTCGAGTGCCTCGGCAAGTCGAAGTCCAAATACTCCGTGTTTCAATGCCTGGTCGACCGCTCCACGCTGCCCGACACTGCAACTGCCAATGACGGTCACGGAACGCGATATTGCGTCGCCAACCATCGTCTTGCGAATCTGCTGCTCAGCCGACGGTTGCATCTGTATTTCATTTGCCGATACCTTGTGGCAGGAATCGAGAATCAAAATCTTCTCACGCGATTGAAATTTCTCCATTGTTCCGATGAGATCTCTCAGCTTCAAACCGGTATCGTTCATGTTGTCCAGGGCAAAGTCCCGTTCGGCCAAATAAGTGATGTCCGTGTTTAGATCCACATAGGCTTGTCCGACAAAATAGACGATCAGCTGCGGCCGCTTTTCCTGGGAAGCCAGAAACGTATCGATTGCCTGAATAAGTTTTTCCCGAGTCAAATCGGTGAACATTGCCAGCTGCTGGCCGGGAACGCGAGCCCCGGTGTCCAACATCTGGTGTACGAGATCCGCATTGCGGCTTGCAAACTGATAAGGAGTGACTTGGATGCTGTCATACTGTTGCTGGCTGATTACAATTGCAATGACTCGAGGGTCACGCACCAAATCCGTCACCTCAATCGACTTGGCTGAGACGTTTTTTCGATCGGGTGATTCGTGGGCAACCACCAGCTGATCACCTTTGCGGAGAAATGAGAGTTCGACCTTCTTGCCGTGATAGTCGATTGTCGCGTTGCCGACCGACACGTCGATTTTGTTGCTTTCCCGAATAAGGGTCAGGCGATTCCCGGCAACATCGACAGACCAGATCTGTCCAATGTCCGAAATGTCGCGATGCAAATCCATGCGTCGGACGCGCGCGTCATAATGGATCGAGACAATTTCGTCTCCACTACTCAGATCCGCGAGTGTTACGACATGGCCGGCTATGCTGGTGCGATTGTTCAGTCGGATTGAGCAATCGTCCTCGAGTGCCATCGTCATTGTCTTGTCACCAGCCTGAAACGTGACCTCGTTCTTCTTGAGATCGAAGCTTACGAGGGTACCGCTGAGCGACAGTTGGCGTTTGGCTTCCAGGGACTCGGCGTGTGCCCCCGCCTCATCGGTCCAATAGTGCACAACAAGCGAGTCACCCGGCTTCAGGTTCGCCAGGGTCGTTGATTGGTCGTTTAGAGAAACGGTGGTCTCGCCATCGAAAAGAAACTCCTGGGTCTCCTTGTCGCTACCGGTGAGTATCAATCGGTGTTTTGACTCGTCGATTTCCGCAAGTGTTCCCAGGATCTGGCTCGCCTCGGTGCGCGTGGCCTGAATGCGTTTTGTCTCCCCTTCCGGCCCTTTGAGCACGGTGATTTTCAACTTGTCATTTGGTTTCAGGTCGCTCAGTTGACAGATGGCATTGTTCAGCAAGATCAGATCATGCTTGCCGACAACAATGCTTTCTTCGGATTTGAGGTAGATTTTGGAATCATCGTCGGCGATCTTGCCTACGATGCCGGTCGATGGTATCGACGGGGGTTTGACGACAGGTTTGTCGTGTCTTGGCCAGAGCATCGCCAGGCAGAGCAACAAACTGAACAGCAACGCTCCGATAGACAAGTATCTTTTTCTGCGAGCCCGACGGGCCTCTTGTTCGGCCTCTTCCTGCTGTTGAGGTAACGCGTCGATTTGCTCGGACAAGTTCTTGCGACTCAAGTCCGCAATGACCTCATCGGCCGATCGATATCGCTGAGCGGGGTCCTTGTTGATCATTCTTTCAATGATGACCGCCAGATCCTTGGGAACGCCTTCCAAGACGTCTTCGATCTTCGGCAGACGTCGATCAGGCGCCGAGTGCCACATGATCCAGGCCAGTTGCTGATCGCGCCCGAACATGTGAAGTCCGGGGAAGAGCGACTCGAAACGTTCTCCACACAAGAGTTCGTATGCGGAAAAGCCGAGCGAATAGATATCGCTGTGCGGTCCAACGGGCCCGAAGTTGTCCGATACGACTTCCGGAGCTATGTACCGTGTGGTTCCTTTGATCGCGCTCCCATCGTCCCCTTGAAGCCGCCTGGCAATGCCGAAATCGCCCAACTTGATCCGGTTATTTCGATCGATCAACAAGTTGCTTGGCTTGACGTCACCGTGAAGGATGCCCTGCTGTTGAAAAAAAGAAAGAGCTCGTGCCGCGAACAGGATCGTCAAGCGGAGATCGCTCAAACGAATGGCGCGCCCTCCCAGGCGATCCTTGAGGCTGCCCTTCATCAGTTCCAGAATCAACCAGCCACGGTCTGGAACCACGTCGTAGATTGTCATCACGTTCGGATGTTCGAGCGTGGCTAACAACTGTGCCTCTTGCCAATACCGCTCGGTTAGCTTGGGACTATTAAGGTACTGCTTGTGAAGTTGCTTGATGGCAACCTCTCGACCGAGTTGCAGATCCTGCCCGCGATAAACCGTGGCAAAATCGCCGGCGGCGATCTCTTCGTGGACTTCGTATCGAACCGTGTTTTCCATCAACAACCTCGGAGCTATGCCGTGGGCACTTTCCTGTGTCCGCCTGCCGGTGGTGTGGAATCGTGCTGAATGGGCCGCCTCACACCAAATACTTTAAGTCGGCCGCCGGATCTCCTCAAAACCGTTTCGCCTACTAGCCAAATGGGCAATCCTGTCCGCGAATCGTTCACAAGCCGATCGGATCTGAAAACCGCCTGACTCATCTCAGCAACTCGTTAAGTGCTTCTTTTAGCCGACTATCACTTCCTGTGTAGCCTTCGTATTTTGGCGCATCCTCGCGGTTGAGGATATCCATGACCTGCCGGTAGGACTTTTTTTCCTGTTCCGCGTCGCCGCAATTATAGGCCTGAAACGCACGAGCCAACAGATCCCGAATTTCCCGATTCGGAGGCTTCGCTCGGTCCCATGAGTCGAAAATTTGCTCGAGTGTCCGGCGGGCCACTATCTTTTTGGGGGTCATTTGTGGTGACGATTGGTCCACGACCAGGAGCAAAACAGACATGATGACGCTGATGCCGAGTACGGCAACCAGTACCAGAGGATGGGTTGATTGCGATTGGTCGGATTCGTCTTTTCGTTCCTGCTCGGTACTCAATGCAAGATCCGGTAACTGCCCATCGGCACCCAATTGGACTTGGGTCGCGTTGGCATCTCGCTCGATGAATCGGGCAGTGTGACGGCCTGTCCGCAACGGAAGCTTTTCGCCAGATTTGGCAGGATCGGTCGCACTCTCGACTGGCTGCTTCGGGGCTGGCGTTGGCGGCTTGCCGGACCTGGCTGGTCCCGCCTTGTCGGCCGGTGGCGGTCCAGGGAGTGGGGCTGGTGCCGTAGAGCGCTTGTCCCGGCGGGAGCGTGGGGGAGCCGATTTGTCCGCGGGAGACGTGGATAATGCCCCCGGCGGGTAGTAGTTTGGATTGAGTGGCGGAGATCCGGGGGGTGCCTCGCCCTTCTTTGGAATGGCCTTTCGGATGCGGAACTGGTTGGAACAGCAGGGACATGCCACGATCTCACCCGCTAGTTCCGCGGGAACGCTGAGCTGTTTGCCGCACTTGGGGCAAGCGATTCGAAGCGATGTAGCCACGTCTTTGTTATTCCAGCTTATTCAAGTAGATATACGTAGTTTAGCATGAACGGGCCCAGAATGATCAGGACTGCGGCAGCCATGATCAGGACGCCGGGCAGCAGCATTTTAACCCCGGCTTCGGCCGCTACGGTTTCTGCCCGCTGTGTTCTCTTGACGCGCAACACGTCTGCTTGTGTGCGAAAGACGTCCGCCAACGGTGTTCCAAGCTCCTCACTTTGAATGATTGATCCGACGATACTGCTGATTTCGTCGTCATTCAAACGGATGCGTAGATTGTCAAAAGCTTCTCGCCGCGTCTTGCCCATATTCATGTCGGTCAGCACACGTCCAAATTCCACGGCGATCGCGTGCCCCTCGAACTCCTGCACCGCTTGTTTCAAAGCGTTCAGGAAACTGGCACCTGCTTCCATTAACAGAGTCAACAAGTCCAGAAAATAAGGCATGCGACGTTTGATCAACAGCAAGCGGTACTGGGCGGTTTGAGCGAGTCGGCGGCGTAGAAACCAGACAGTCATGACCGACCAGAGTATGGCCGTTGCCACGCCTGCCGCACCGATGTAGCTCATCGAAATGTACACATAGACTGGAAACAGAAAGAGTGCTATCAACTGCATTCGCCCCAGATATTCCTCCGGGAGCCAATACCAGGGAAGACCAGCAGCGTGGATTTGCCGTTGGATTTCCGGAAGACGCGAGGGAAACAAGGAGCGGTTCAGTTTCGCGAAGAGCTGAATGACAATTTGGAATATGCGAAAAAGAAGATCAGACCGACGCAATGCGTTGATCCGAGTGACGTCATAACGCCATTGGTCGTCTTGTTGAAGATCCTCGGTACGCAAGGTTGAAAACAGCCAGTAGGCAAACAGTCCGGTGGCAACACCGCTCGTAAGGCAGGGCCCCCAGATCAGAGCGTCGCTTACTGCAAGCAACGGGAAAACCGCAAGCGTATCAAATATCTGCATTGAGAATCCTGACCGCCCAGAAATAGGCCACCAAGTTAAATATCACGGCCATCGAAAGAACCAGCTGTCCCAAGGGAGTCACGAAAAGCAATCGGGAGTTTCTGGGGTCGACGAAGAAATAGACGACAAGAATCAACAGGGGGATAATTGCCATATAGATGGCGGATTTGCGGGCCTGCGCGGTTTCGGTGCGGAGCTTACGTTCCAGCCGCTGCATTTCAAGTACGGATTTTGAAATTCGCTCGACCGTGTCGTTTAACCGTCCGCCGCTTTCCCGGCTGGCCAGCAATGCGGCTGAAAAGAGCGCAAAGTTTTCGCTATGAAGCCGCTCGTTCGCTTCTCGGAGCGCGCGTTCCATCGGCTTGCCCATTTTGTATTCGCCAATAATCTGAGAAAATTCCTGCTGGATTGGTTTGGGACATTCCATCGCGAGCAGGTCAAGTGCCTGAGCCAGCGACAAGCCGGCACGAATGCTTGAAGAAAACATGACCATGGCATCGGCCAGTTGATCCTCGATCTTCTGCTTGCGCTCGGTCGCCATGCGCCGGATCAGATACCAGGGTCCCGCAGCCAGTAATACGCCTGTTAACAGGGCCAGCATCAAGCCATCCGTGGCGAGCCAGATGACGGCAACAATCGTAACAAGAATGCCGGACCACAAGTGAATCCAAGCTCGAAGGCGTTTCGGCTTGGCGCGCAACGCGCGTAAACGACCATCCAGATCCTGCTCGACAAAATCAAAAGCACTGGTCACTGCGTGCCTGCCGAAAAAGGCAGCCACGGTGACGCAAGCACCGGTGATCAAACAGAGGATCAAATGTTCGTTTCTCATCACATACTTCCAAAAAACTCTGGGAGCGCCACGAGCGTGTTGTCATACTGGCTTAACAGGCTCTCATTCTGATGCCCACAGCGCGTGGCGAAAGCGACCGCGCAGCCATGCAACCGAGCCGTGATACATCAATGCTACGTTGCGGCGGCTCCTTCGCTAACCCATTTGCCGTAAAGGAACTCCAAGTCGAGCAATCGCTTCTGAACGAGCGCATCGACGAATGTCGGCAGGTAGCCTGTCGGCTGAATCTCAACGTTGCGACGGTTGAAAATGTCGCGGACATTCACGTCGAAGGTCTCGGGATCGACACCCGTAACTTCGGAAATCTGACTGACAACCCTCTTTCCTGTTGGGAGTCGGTCAATGTGGACAATGATGTCGATGGCTGAAGCAATCTGTCGGTGAAGCGAGCTGACGGGCAGGGTGGTGTCCATCAACATCAGAAGTTCCAATCTTTCAACGACTTCCATCGAGCTGTTGGCATGGACCGTCGTCATCGATCCATCATGCCCCGTATTCATCGCCTGGACCATATCGAGTGCTTCCTGTCCACGGCACTCGCCGACAATAATCCGATCGGGACGCATCCGCAACGCGTTCTTCACGAGATCACGTATCGTGTAGGCTCCCGTTCCCTCGACGTTCGCCGGCTTGCTTTCAAGACTGACCACATGTTCCTGGTGCAGCTGCAGTTCCGACGTGTCCTCGATCGTAACAATGCGTTCCTTGTTGGGAATGAAGCTGCTCAATACATTTAACATTCTCGTCTTACCGGAACCCGTTCCGCCACTGATCAAGACATTGCGACGATCAACAACACAAGCGCGAACGAATGTCGCGGCCGCTTTGCTGATCGTTTCAATTTCGATCATGTCGTCCATCGTCAAACGCTGAACCGGGAATTTTCGAACTGTCAAGCATGGCCCGAAAACGGCCAGGGGTGGGATAATGGCATTTACGCGAGAGCCGTCGGGCAATCGGGCATCGACCAGCGGCTGGCTCTTGTCAATACGACGGCCCACTTGAGCGACGATCCGTTCAATGATCGACTCGGTCACCTTTTCCGAGATGAATCGTCGCCCCGATTTCTCGATGACACCATTCTGTTCAACGTAAATCTGGTCGCTACGGACAACCATGATTTCGCTGATTGTCGGCGCTCGCAGCAGATCCTGGAGGGGCCCAAATCCAAAAACAATGTCCTTCAGATCCTTTTTGAGCATCCGCAGCACAATGTACTTCTTCAGTTCCTTGTGGAAATGGGGCCGCAGCAATTGAAAAACCTCGGAAAAACGCTCTTCAACCAGACGGATCTTGCTCGATACATCGGGACAGGCTTCCAGATCCAGCTTCTGTCGGATGAATTGAAGCAGCCCGTGCAGTTCGGTTTCCCGTTCGGGAACCAGATTGGTCGGTACGTCGAACTCGTTGGACGTCAATGCAGCAAGGTCGAAGACCTGATCGTCGTCCATCTCCATGATCAGCCGATTGATTGTGTGATCGAAAAGCGCCAGCCCTGTAATTTCCTCGAGCATCGGCTCGTTGGACTCGTCGAATACGTTCAGTTCGTGGCAAACGTCTTCGATGTTGTTTTCAAGTAATAGGATACTTTCTTCTTGATCACGCCCCGCTGCATCCATGTCGTACAGATCCAGTCGTTCGAGCAGCGTCTGGTGTATTCTGAGTTCCAAGTCGGCGATGACGGATCTGAGGTGAGCTTCCAGCTCGCTCCGCGTGATCTGGGTTGTCTTGTCGACTTCAAAGCTGATCGTGAATGGCCAGATTCGGACCTTGACCGCGGCCGGAAATCGAGCCGTGTCGCCCCCCAGTACTTCGGTATCACCGACTAGACAGCTGTTGACGCCCAGGTTCTCCAGTTCCAACTGATCATCCACGCGGCGTACAACTGCGTGATGCCTGGAAACGAGTGGGCTGCGCAATACAACACTGTTTTCCGGATCGCGGCCGATGTGGATTTCGTCGTCCTCCACCTCGACCATCGATCGGTGGCTTTCGTTGACTTTGTTGAACCAGATTTTCATGCCATCCGTCGCTCCCGAACCATCGAAAACAGCGTGTAACCGGCTGTCCGTTCACCTCGCCGACAAGCTCCTGTCCTGACTCAATCCGCCTTCTTTCGCGGATGAAGGGCGACCGCCACACTCCGATTGCTTCCAGCCGTCAGCTCCAGAAGTCTTAACGCTTTTGGTTCAAGTGTTCCCCCTTCGACATGTGCAATGATCCCGACTTGCCGCTCTTCCGCTCGCGACGAGCTGTAGCTGCGTGACACATTGATGTCCCCCAAACGCGTTCCCAACGTGCCAATCGTAAAGGGGCCAATCGACTCGACTGCGGCGTTCGGATTACTTGGCCCCGCTCTCATGCCCGGTGCCGGAAAAATGAATGTGATCTGGTCGCCCGGATTGACCAAAGCCGGAACAAAAGCACGACTCTCGACAGTAACCCAAATCAATCGCTCGTCGGTCTTCAGCTTGATCGATCTCGCCGGTGTCTTGTAATCTTCGCGGTGAACAAAATCACCTCCCTCGTAATTGCGAGTCGCCTTGATGCCGGCTACCGTCCCCTTGTCGCGGTAAAGGAAGACGTATTTTTTGAGTGTTTCCGCGTAGCGTTTCGGAACGAGCACAGGTTCGAAAGAGTCCTCCTTGAGTGTTTCTCCCACGCGAACCTTAACACCATCTCGAATACCTAGAAAGGATTCTACTTGGAATTCCGATGCCTTTTTTCCAAGTAAATCCAGTTGAAGACGATAGCCGCTCCTCCGAACAGTACCGCCACAACCAGGCCCTGTATCGCTTTCATAAGATTATCTCCCCGACCCTCTAGTCTTTGGGGTACCCTTTGGTCTCTGGTGTAATCGTCAGGATCCCACTGCCAAGGCCATCCGTTTCGGCAGTCAACACGACATCACATGTTTCCGAACCCGACCGCTGATATCGGGCAACCCAGCCGCCCTCCATCTGCAACCACGGTACTCGACGGAGCCAACCCTGCTGATCGAAAAACCGTTTCCAGTTTTCCAGACTCGTTGGCCCCCTGAATCCAATCAACGCACCCCCTCCAGCAAACCGCACTGCCAGCGTGCGATGACTGCCCGGAGGGATCAGCCCAACGAGGTCCGAGCGGGAATCGGCGTTTGGGCAATCGGCCGCGCCTGTCAGAAGTGTCCAGCGGTTAGCACGGGCTGCTGCCTTGCCTTCGATCGAGGCGATCTGCCGCAGCCCTAGTCCCCATGATACCACAGATTCGGCGTGGGCGCTGCCGGCTTGACCACCCTTATCCGCGGCCACTGTCCGCACAGCCAGGACCATCAGCACAGGCCCACCTGTCTGGTAGATCTTCCAGCCTTTGCCTTGCTCAACAGGCTTGAGCTTGTTCAATCGGTGCAGCAGTCGATCGGAAGCAGGCAATGCAGTTCGTTTCGATACGTGCGATCGGACCGCAGCTTTGCGGCACGTACGCCGCAACTGTTCCAATGCAGCTTCTTGATCACCCACAAACACCTGCCGAGTGAGCTGGATCGGCAAATCGCCAAACTCCAGCAAGTGAGGAAGTGTTGGATCTGCCGGCGGCTGCCACGCATTGAGCGATCCATCACGGGTGACAGACGCCGAACCAGGATCGTTGCGCCACCATTGCAGCACTTGCCGGCCAAAAGTGAAGCCCAGAATCAAGATCACGCAGGCGGCCAGAAAGTTCCCGGAGCAAGCCGTGATCCGCCGGGCCAAGCGGCCAAACCCGACTGGCTTGATGTCCGACGAGCCGGTACCCGTCGAGGGCGCATCGGAGTTCTGCGGCGCCGATTCATGCACCGTCTGCCCCAAGTCACCCGGCGTCCCTCGCGTCCAGCTCATCGATAACCGGCTCCACTCCCTTCCGCTGAAGATGCTGCTCGTCTCCGGCTAACCGGGCATCCGAAGACCGATCACCGCTCGCGTGCAATTCCCCGCAATCACTATCCAGGACCGTCGAGCGGGTCGACGAACGGTTTCAGGCAAACAGCCGGCTGTACTCGACGCTTGACGTGCCACGGAGGGCGAGTTGTTACGGCGGACCGAACGGTCAGGGGTCGCCCTGCGCGGCCAGAAAGGCAGTTTTCATCTGCTGTTCCCTCGCATCCAATGTCGCCACATCTTCTTGTAGTTTGTCAATTTTTCCATCAAGGTCTTGGATCTGTTGGAGGGCGTTGAGCCGATTCACAATCCACAGCCGTCGTACCGGAGTCGGCGGTGGGGTGTCCGTCAACTCGTCATTTAACTGCTCGATTTCCCGCTTGACATTCTGGTACATTCTGAGATAGGCGTTGGTCATCCGGCGTGGCAGCCGACTGATCTCGCCAAAAATAACTTCGCCTCCA
>JAJSAJ010000393.1 GCA_024274855.1 Planctomycetota bacterium
ATTCCGGTCCCGCATTTTCGCCGGCAGCAAAAGCACGCCATGCCTCGATTTTGTCGCCATAGTCGTGCCCACTGGCCTGCTTCAACGATTGGATCGCGCGGTACTGCAGTGCGGGATCGGTGTCATCCAAGGCCAGCCCCAGAGCCTGGTAGGCATCAGGTTGCGAAAATCGTCCAAGTTCGCGCGCCGCTGTAATTCGCACGTCCAGATCGGTGTCACTGCCGAGCACCTCGCCCAGATGTTCGATCGCCGGTTTTCCGCCGATTTTCCCCCAGGCTTGACAGGCAGCGATTCGAACCGTGGGGTCCTTATCCTTCAACGACGCGACCAGCCCCGGTTCGGCGGCAGGACAAATCAGCAGCGCCAGCGCATCAACCGCAGCCGCACGCATCAACGGATTGTCCTGACTCTGGAGCAGATAGTTCATCTCCCGAGCCCAATGTTCTCGCTGCTCGCGCGTCATCGCACTCGCTCCGTCTCGAACGTCGCGGATCTCCGCTAATTGGCGATGCAATGTCGGCTGGTACGCCTCGTCGGCTTTCCCCTCCTCTCGCCGCCATGGGTTCATGGAAACGATGTAGGGAACGGGCCCTTCGGCACAACCAGACATAGTGAGAACTAGCATGACAAGAAGCAAACACCGCGAACGTGTGGCACTTGAGACATACATGGCTGGACGAGACCTGAGATAAGGTGACATGAGCAGGGGGATCGTCCCCGCGGAAACGACAAGCGGGGGGACTATAGCAAAACCACGATCGGCCGACCAGATGAATTGGACGCCGACTTTGCAAGACGAGTAGAATGCGCGTACCGTCCCTCCCCAGAAGCCGCCTGCTTTAGCAGGTGGAGCAGTCACACAACCAACCTACACCCACGCCCGCCTCACCACACAACGTCCCCCCCCCGCAGAAGCCGCCTGCTTTAGCAGGTGGAGCGGTCACACAACCAACCTACACCCACGCCCGCCTCACCACGCACCGTCCCCCCTCCGCAGAAGCCGCCTGCTTTAGCAGGTGGAGCGGTCACACAACCCACCTACAGTCCCGCACCAATCGCTCGGCCGCATCAGCCGCCATCCTACTTGTTGGGTTGCACATGGGGGCCAGCTGAGTTAAACCCTGGGAAGTGAAACGCCAGCTTCCGGTGGCCGGCGGAGATGTGGAACGAACTGAGACCAGACGGCGATGGCTATGCACCCTGCGAACTTTGCCTATTTTAACTCACACTCAATGCAATCCGCAGGGCTCAGCTTCGAGTCTGACTCCGCGGGATGTCCGCACGGCGCGTCATGCTTGAAGATGGGTACCGGATTCTGGTGTGCCGGCGCTCGCGTTAGGTGGTCACCAATTGCCGACGTTAGTCGAGCGAGCTTGATGTCACACCCTACACGGGTTTCGGCCAAGGGCCACGTCAGGAGCCGGCCGCAAGACAGACTTGGCAGGCGGGGCGTGTCGAACTTGGACATTCGCATCGGCAGTTTTGGAACGGGCTAGACAGTTACCACGATTTCCACCACCAATTTCATTGTTTGTGCGCGCAGAAAAGGAGCCAACGTCGTGGACCCTCAACGTCATTCGGTACATCGCAACATCATCGAGTCGATTCTGCGACACGTACCGGGATTCCGCGGTTATCTGGATAAGGAATACCGTCGTGAAAGCGATTTTTTGGCACGAACCTGGCTGGCCAATCGGTTACAGGGCGCCAAGCAGCCGATTGATGGCTACTTTCGAACGCTGTTGGATTCCGGCCAACTGGACGCGATGTCCCAATTGGATCGAATCCGCACCCGGCTGGAAAGCGTCATTTTGAAGATACGAAGTGATGTACGGGGTTACAGCGGCTTCTTCGACTTTGTCCGGATCGACGAATCGGTGCTGGACCGGATCTACGATCAGGACATGAGCCTGGTACAGGACGCCGACAAGTTCGCCAAGTCATGCGAGGCGTTGGGAATCCGATCCGACACACCTCAGCAGGTCACGACATCGCTACTGCAGCAGTTGGATGTCATCGCGACACGATTCCGCCAGCGCAGTGAGATCCTGAAGGGAATCGACGATGCGTGATCGCCGGATCGGTCGAGGGCCTGGGTGCTCTGAAACATTTTGTCCAACGGTTTAACAGTTATCGGCATTGATCGTAAGGTGGTCCAGGTAGGTCCCGCTTGCCGAGCGGGACATGGCGTAATCCCGGACGCTACAAGAGGTTTGGAACTGCGGCCGGGACCTGTTTGCCTGCTGCTGGACCGGATTGCGATCAAGGCCACAGTTATCTTTTTCTCATCAGCTGCAATTCGAGAGGACATGATCATGGCCATTCGTTTGGAAGTCATCGATTTTTTTGACGAGACAAACCGTTCCCTGGTCCACCGCATCCCACCCCAAGGCTCGACCGACATCAAGCTGGGAGCCCAGCTGATTGTTCAGGAGAGTCAGGAGGCCGTTTTTTTCCGTGACGGCAAGGCATTGGACACATTCGGACCGGGGCGTTACACGCTGACGACGGCCAACGTCCCGATCCTGACTCGGTTGCTGACCATCCCCTGGGAAAAATCACCGTTTCAGGCACAAGTTTATTTTGTCGGCAAGCAGACGTTTCTGGACGAGAAATGGGGCACTCGGCAACCGATCGCGTTGCGAGACAAGGATTTCGGCATCGTTCGCCTCCGCAGTTTCGGCAAATTTTCCTTTCGCGTCACGGACTCGCCCGTACTGATCAACACGCTTGTCGGTACTCAAGGCAAGTACACGACGGACGAGGTGGCCAGTTTCTTAAAGGACCTGATCGTCTCGCGCCTGACCGATTTGCTCGGTTCCAGCAACGTGAGCATTTTGGATCTGCCGGCCAAATTTGACGAGATCGCGGCCGGAGCTCGATTGAAAGTCGGCGAGGACTTCTGTAAATACGGACTGGAGCTCGTCGATTTCTTCATCAGCTCAATCACACCGCCCGAGGAGGTTCAGAAGGCGATCGACGCGCGCAGTGCCATGGGGGCGATCGGCGACTTGCACGCGTTCACCATGTTCCAAGCGGCCAACAGCATGGCGAAGATGGCCGAACAAGGTGGCGGCGGCGGTGGAACAGGGGGCAATGCCATGAGTATGGGGATGGGGGCCGGATTCGGCATGATGATGCCCGGCATGATCCAGCAAGCCATGCAAGGAGGCACTCGCCCAGCACCACCGGCCGCAGGCCAAGTCCCACCCGCTCAAGCGACGCCAATCGCAAGCGGTGCCGCCGGCGCCGCTGCGGGCAGCAGTTTGGACTTCAGCTCGCTGGCACCCACCACAACCGACCCCAAACAGATGATCCAAACCGTTGCTCAGTCGGCAGGCTGGGCCGTCGCACAGGCCGGAGATCTCTGGCAAGTGACGGTCCCGATCGGCTCGCTTCGCAAGCAACGCGTGGCCATCGATTTCTCGAAGCAGGACGAGTCCGGTCATGGACTCATCTCCTACTCATCCACATGTGGTCCGGCCTCCGAGAAGACCGCGATGCAGCTGCTCAAGTTCAACACGCAGATGGTGCATGGCGCGTTCGCCATCCAGTCAACGGATGCTGGCGACATGATCGTCGTCCAAGCCAACCAACTTGCCGATACAGCCGACCCACTGGAGATCACTCGAGTTGTCACGGCAATCGCCTGGCAAGCAGACAAAGTCGAGCAGACGATGATGGGAACCGACGAGCATTAACAAGACCACCCTGTTCAATCGTCACGACGTCACCGGCGCGTTGCGAGGATCGCCTGAACGACACCAGCCCCAGGAGCCAGCAGCAGGACTCCGGCTTGCGAGCCGGTCGGCTTAAGCTGTTTCAGCAGCTGGTGCGGGTCGATCGGTACCCCGCGTTTCTTGATCTCGAGCCGCCCGATTCGGCGTTCTTTCAGCGCCGCGCGCAGGCGTCGGAGATCCATCGGCAACAGGTCCGTCACCTCAAATGTGTCCAACAGCGGCTGGTCGACCGGATTGTCACCGGTCAGATAAGCTGCTGAGGGGCTGATCGCCTGGAGTTGATGCTGGGCGGCCAATGTGCCGGTAAGTTGGGCGGCCAGAACGCACGCATGCGGCTCGAACACATAGCGGCCGATTATCGAAGCCACGGGAACCGTCCGCTCGGCAGTTCCGACCACCATTGGCGTCGCCCCGCCACGGCAATCCACATCGACCGCCGACCGGAGCCCCGAGTGGCGAGCCAACGCCCCGAACCAGGCGACCTGCTGGCGGCATTCTCCACGGCTACCGATCCACTGCCGTTCGGCGATTTCCGACCAGGTATTATCCAGCTGAGCAGCGGGGGCCAGTTTAACGGCTCCGTTCGGGCAAGTCGCCAGCATCCGCTGCACCGCTCCGACCGACGACCGGGAAAACGCCAATTGGGACGTACGGCGGCGGTCCGGACGCCGGTCAGGATCGATGTGCCACGCGGCAAAGTTTCCGAGGTCAACACATGTCGCGTCTTCCACATCGACCGATTCGAACGGAATCCCCAGACCTTGGCAATTCGTTTCAGCCAGCAGTGCAGCGATCGGATCTGAATCAACCCCGGTCGCTTGGCACTGGCGGGCCAGCGGGACAAAATCGCCACCGATTCCACAGCACAGGTCGGCCACGGGAACGGCCGGGGGAAAACGAGCGGCTTTGTACGCTGCGATCCACTGATCGGTCGCCTGCTGGAGCCCGATTCGCGTAAAAAACATACGATTGGCCGGCTCGAACTTACGGGCCGCGCGCCGCCTGAGTTCTAGTTGTTCGAGGACCAGATGGGTCCGTGCGGCCGTCAGCGATTTCCGAAGTTGCCGTGTCTGCGTCACGATCGAATCGGAGCAGTCGCGCATGGCGTCTAACACGCCGTACCCCTCCGGCCCGACCAGCCATCGATAATCTTCGAGCGAATTGGTGTTTGGCAATTCCATGGTCCCTATTGTTGCACGATCGCTTCATTCTATCCATGATGGAGGGCATGAATGATCCCGGCTATGTACTTGGCGTTTATCTTCACCTGGCGCGGGCCAGCGCACGGCGTCATCGACCGCACGTGCGCGATCGGTTGCTGGTCCTGGGTGCCGCGATTGCTTCGGAGATAGGCTTGGACCGGATCGCGGCCCGTTGCCGCGCGGAAGTCCTGCAGCAAAACCCGCACCACCTGATTTCCCACTGGCCGACCATCAAGCAAGCTTTGGGCGAGGACGAATTTCTCTGTTTTCTGCGGCAGCTACAACGACGCTTCCCGCTGGAAAAGGCCGAACGCATGCTCCAATCGCTCGGCGTCGAACTGGGGCGAGAGCGGCAGGCATACTATTCCGACTATGAATACGCCGCCGCACTGTTGGGTACCACACCAGAGGCTCTGGACCAACAAACGTTCTAACACGGGGCGTGCTGAGGCTCTTCGTTTACCGCACGGCCGCAGGCGCGACTTCTGTTTGGGACTTTTCCGAGGCGGTGAGGCGTCTGCGGCTTGGCGTCAAACGAAATACCGCCCGGCCAGGTGCCACTCGAGTTCATTTGTGTCATTCCTGTTCGGTCGGAGTATAACTGCTTTGCCATCTGGGCAATCTGCTCGGCTCACTCCTAAAACGGCCAAGTCCGGACCCGATTCAACCGATCTTTTCGATGACGGCAGTTATCGCCGCAGCGTATCACGACGCTGTGCGGCTCGAGAACGGCAGGACAAGCGAATCAAGAATCGTTGCTCAGCGGACGCGTACTTTTCCAGGCGGCCACGAAGCCACGACCGGCGAGGCTTCGCCATCATCCAGTTCGTTTGTCACACCGTGAATCGGGCGAAAAACGTGTTTTTGCTTGCAACGGGAAGTGGTCACTATGTCTAACTATATGCGCCGGGCCGCCATGGCCGCCCCACTGATCCTGTCGATTGGCGTACCTTTCGTCGCAGTCAGCGACACACTGGCTCCACAACGGGCGACCGTCAAATCATGGTTCAGCAGCAGCAAGGCGGTTGGGGACCAGGCGTTGACCGGTTCAAGTCTCGCGGGGATGTCGGACGGTTCGCTTCACCAGGCGGCATCAACAACGGCGACCGATCTGCGCCAGGTGCTCAGATTCGACGTTACGCCACGCTGGGTGCTGGAGAACTGGCCCCACGTATCGACCACACGGGCCGAGCAGAATTTGGACGGCCTGCGCGTCGTCTTGGTAACGGGGACTCGGCCGCAAGACGTGGCCGGATCACTTACGTACTACTTTTCCAAGAACC
>JAJSAJ010000394.1 GCA_024274855.1 Planctomycetota bacterium
ATTGCGATTGTTGATCGCCTGGAAGGTGGTCGGCAAGCGTTTGAAGAGGCCGGCTATTCCCTGGAAACCCTGCTGACCATCCGCGATCTCGGCATCGGAGTTGATTGAACTGATTGGATCGGGCGCTGAAAAAGAACATTCGGCACCCGTCTTGTGACATGCTCTAAGCGACTCCTTTGAGCCCCACGGAAGATCATGGAGTTTTCACTGCATCGCCAGTTGAAATCGCAGTACGCCTCTGTCGATGCGCTGCAGGAAGTCAAGCTGGGATCCTACCGAATCGATGTGGTTGTCGCGGATCAGTTGATCGAAATCCAACACGGATCGCTTGCCGCGATTCGCGACAAGACGGCTCAATTGCTGAAAGAGCACGCTGTCTTGATCGTCAAGCCGATCGTGGCTCGCAAGTCGATTCTCAAACACAAACGGCGAGGTGGGCCGGTTGTTCACAAGCGATGGAGTCCCAAGCGGGGCAAACCGATCGATCTCTTTGATGAACTGGTCTATTTAACACGCGTCTTTCCACACCATAACTTGACGCTCGAAGTCCCGCTGGTCGAAATCGAAGAGTCGCGGTATCCGGGACACGGTCGTCGCCGGCGATGGCGTACCAATGATTTTGTAGTCGAAGACCAGCGATTGCTGCGGGTCTTGGAAACATATTGCTTTCGATCGGCCGGGGATCTTTGGCAACTATTGCCAAAACGCTTGCCGCGGCCCTTCCATACCGGGCATTTGGCCGATCGGCTGCGTGTACAACGTTGGACGGCCCAGCGTATTGCTTACTGCATGCGCAAGATGGGTGCGGCGATCGAAGTTGGCAAGTCAGGTAATACGCGACTCTATCAGCGCAAGAAAGCTGCCTGATGCTGCACGGGCACCAATCAAATAGGAACCATCTCTTCATTAGGGACTCGCGATGTCCCGATTCCGGAGTACGTTCCGAATAGGCCAGGCTTATCCTGGGGACGCTCCGGCTCAGCAGGAGCTTCGCCGTCCCGCGTCAACAACCGCTAGCCCGCTTCGGGACACGCGATTAAGCGGTTACGAAGCAAACCCTCCGGTTACCAAGAGACTCGGAGGGTTTGCTCCAGTTTTCGTCAGGCAAACTCGACACATTGTGAAGACGTGTCAGGTTTGTCCTCGCGTAACTCACGCTTTGGCTTTGGCCCGCGCTTCACGCAGTCCACGGCTCAGAATGTCGCGGAGCAAGGGTGAGTAGTCTTCGAACTTCGCCCTGTCCGGTGCGCCGTCGGCGAATTGGAAGATTGCGTCACGTGGCTTGACGCCAAGTGAAATCAACACCGAGCTAACCGTGCCGCGATTCTTGCCACGAACCACCATGCTTGGGCGACCCGGCGGCGAAGGCGCTCGAGCAAACACTTTGCTTGCGACCGCCAGAAACTTAACGGGCGAGTCGAGTGTTTGCAGCGTCAGCAGCCGCAATGCCATCTTCACCCGCTCGTCGCGCCGGGCGTTGACATTGCCGCTCGAAATGATGCTTAGGCCTTCTTCCAGCGGCACGACTTCGGCTTCTTCACAGCCATGAACCACCCAGCCACTTTCCGCGTCCGCGATCACGAAGTTGACTCCTTCATACATGTTGGTCGAGAGTTCTTCCAACGCGATGTCAAGTGCTTCGCGGGCCGAACCGGCTCGCAGTAGATCGCGACATAGCACACCGCGCGAGCGCGGGGCCAATGGGGGCATTAGGCGGACACGATTGCATGCCGCAACGAACATGCCATGTTGGTTGACACCCAGCCAAGTCCCCCCTGCTCGCTGGTCGATTCCGCATAATACGCGGGGTTTTCCAGACTGAATCGAGGGCGGGGTGCTTGGCCGATCAAATTGTTCCTCCCGGTTCGCGGCCACCAGAATCGGAGCCTCCGGGACCAATCGATATTGAATAGCCAGTAGGCACATAGAAACACACGAAATGGTAAATGGGATGTTGTGGTAGGCAGGAAATGATCAAGATACGCTTGATCGGAGTGCCAGGAAGTATCCTGTCAATGTATTCGTTGTTTAGGCGTTCGTACACCCCTACGCGGGGGTGAAAGGTGCGAGTTTTGTTTCCCGATCCCCCATTGGCTTCCACAATCACCCATGACGGATGGTTGTTGTGTAAGTCATTGTGTAATAGTAGGTTG
>JAJSAJ010000024.1 GCA_024274855.1 Planctomycetota bacterium
CGGCGCGACGGCACCGATCGGCACATCTTCAAATCCCTCGACAATCGGCTCGGGAGCCGGTGTGAATACGACACGGTCACCAACCAGATCGCTTGCACCCGGTGCGAACGATCGAGCACGGACGGTCATCGGACGATCCACGGACAACGCACCTCGATAGACAGAAGAGGTTGCCGTCGGTTCGGACCCGTCCAGCGTGTAACGAATAATTGCCTTCGGGTCATCACTGGCGATCACAACGGCAGTCGTGGTGTGGAACGTCTGGTCGGTCGCATGAATGTGTGTCCGAATCGGACGTCCCAGAAACCGCATGCGATAACCTGGTTCCAAACCACATCGACGAGAGTCCAGCGGTTGAATACCGAGTCGCCTGGCCGGCGACTTAGCTGTGAACAGAAACTCGGCGTCCGGCATGTCCTTGAAACAAGGGTCTGCTTGCGTGCTGTGTTCCTCCAGGCCAACAGCATGCATCGCTTTCAGGTGGGCGTCGGCCCAGTGGTTATCTCGACTGCAATAATAGATATTCTGATCCATGTCTGTTTCGGACAACTGCGGTCCCTTCCCGCGTTTTTTGCTCGACGGACCAGCAAAATAGAGCGTCTGATCGCGCCGGCAGCTGTACAGAATGTTGTTCTGTATTCGCGAACCCTTGATCGATCCGTAGGGAAACACGATGTAACCGCGATGGCGTTGCACGGGTCGCAAGTCGGCCACGATGTTGTTCAGAATGTCATTGTCGCCCTTGCTGATGAACCCCTCGCCGTATCCGCCCGTTCGATAGCAAATATTGCCTTCCATGCGAGTCAAGTGTTGATCATCGTCGCATCGAATGACGGCATTCATGTACTTGCCATAACAGTGGTGGCAGTAGTTGTACCGAACCGAGTTCCCGCCACCGGCACCCGAGATATAGATACAGTTTCCGTCGCCGAGCACTTGCATCGCATGATGGATGTCGTTGTACTCGATGCAATTGTTCCTGGCATGAAGATAAGGTTCGCGTTGCTTCCAGCCGGCAGCTCGAAACTCGGGCGGCAGTTCGTTCCACCGAACGGTCCGACAGCATTCACCGGGCCCTGGTGGCGTGCGACTGATTCGCCCCGTGGCCAAAATCGCCGTGTAGGGTATGTGGTGAATCAGGTTGTGTGCAATCCGATTCCCGCCACTCTGCCATGCAAAAATGGCCGCCGATCCCCAGTATTCGACGCCGATGTCGTGAATGTGGTTATTCAGCACCTGGTTGTCACGATTCACATCTTTGGTTCCAGGTCCATAACCGGCCAACAATACACCAACACCACCAACATGATGGATGTGATTCCCGACGATGCGGCTATTTTGGCAATGAAGGTCCAGACGGATCGCCGTATGACCTGACGCGGTAAACTCGCAATCTTCGATCGCACATCGATCCGCCCCACGAAAGCGCACCAACCCAGTCGGCTTGTCGAAACACTCCCAGTCGTGCTGCAGCCCCCATCCGGTGCGACCGTGCCACACGTGGCGATCGCCGTGGGCAAGTGTAAGTCCAACAAATCGGACACCTTCTACTGGCTGATCTTTCGGCCCGTCATAGTCGATCTTCCCTTCGACGCGAATCAACTCGGTCAGCTGAGGCGTGATGATTGATGAATCCGGAGCGTTGTTTTTGGGCCAATAGTACAATTTCTTGGTTGCCTCACAACGTACCCACTCGCCTGGCTCGTCCAGATCTTCCAGACCGTTTTCAATCCACGCATTGTCGCGATCGGTCATGCCATTTCGGCCAGGTGGATAGGTAGCGGACGAGGCAGTCGTCAAAGTACCGGTTTCCAGATCGATCCGCTCGATTGGCAGTAAGTTCATCGTCCAGAAAAAGCATGGGACGATACGCAATTCCAGGTCGGACACATGGCGGTAAGCGTGAACCTTGCCTGGCGCGAAACGAACTGTCCGATAGTCTTTGCTGCCATGAGGTGTCACATTGGTCGGTGAGAATCCGGCGCTGCGGGCGCGCGGCAGACGGTCAAAGCCATTGAACAGCGTGTGAAACTCAGGACGATCAGAAACATCCGCCACCCAAACACGTCCTCGCGCCGCTGCCGGGAGCGCGTCCGGTGACTTGACCAGTTTCCGCCAATGGATCACTGGGCGTCCGCCGCTGAAAATGGGCCGCTCGCCCGGATAGGCCGCATAGCAGATCGTATGGTCCGGCGATGCCGAGTCGCGTAGTGAAAAGACGACCGTTTCTGGCAGTCGGTATGTACCCTCTCGAATAAGAACACGGACGTCACCTTTTGATTTCATCTTGAGTTCGCGCACCGCATCTCGCGCCCGCTCGAGCGTCGCAAACGGACCGTCGGTACGCGTTGCATTCGGTTGGACAAGCGTTCCGCTCCACGTGTCATTACCGGTGGTCGCAACATAGAAATCCGCCGTTCTGGCTGCCGGTTCTCCACCGGCGCCGACGACCGGACTAATCAGCGCAGCCATGAAGACAAAAGATAACGTGCCTTGGTTTATCACTGTCGTAGCTCCTTCGTTGCCCTTGGTGTTGTCCTGCAGCGCCTCTGCGTCCACAAGGCTTCAGGCTTCAGAGATTGCTGGCCGAAGTTCCCAGAAGAACATGCGCACGTATCTGTCTAATTTGCAAACTGAGTCTCCGGTAGTTTTGATGGCAGTGTTAATGATTGTACGACCTCAGCCTGGGCTCAGCAAACGGGAATTCACCACCATTCCCCTCGCTATCGACCGGCATGGCATGGGTAAAGGACTCCGGGGGCTTACGCACCCCGGCAAGGGCTGTTTGGGCCCTCCGGGCCCGGCGTCTCGGAGGCCCGAAGGGCCGTTACAACCCTAGCCGGTGCCGTCAGGCACCGGTGAACGGGGCACCCACAACCACCTCGGGAACCCCCGAATGCGTGACACAACACGGGCACTGGTATTTAACAGGTATTTGCATTTGACCATAACTCATTTTGGATGGTGCCTGCATCGGCCCTTATAGCTCCTACATGTCCCCCGGCTTTGTGCTGCTTGCCAGAGCGTTGGCCGGTACGATGCATTGAGCTATGGCAAGCTGGGAGCACAAAGCTGCGGCGCGTAAACTGAAAACGTGATAAGCCAACGGTGCGTCACGGATTATCGCCCTTGCCTCTCTGTGGGATATCATAAAGTTCCAATTCCCAGATGCGCGCAATGCCCTCTTTTGCGCCGCCAATTGAGATCCGAATTCGACTGGCCGTAATGGGGGAAAACTGTCGAGCACAATCTGCCTCGGTGTTGCCACGGACGCGTGTCGCGTCCTTGTCTTGCCAACTGCTACCGTCCCACACTTGCAACACGAATGATTCCAAAGGCGCATCGATCGTTCCATCCCCGTTGCCATAGCCGGAAACAACACGGATGGCGGAAATCGTCTGTGGATTGTCCCAGTCCAGCTGGATCCATTGCGGACTGTTCGTTCCACTCAGCCAGCGAAGGTCGTTGTTCGTTACATCGACCACGCCGTCATTCAGGTTCTTGACCGGGTATCGCGACACGTCTCGGCTTTCGGAGACCGATACGCGCGCCGCGAGTGCCAAATTCACCGCATCCTTGGGGAGCCAATTCGGCAACATCAGCGCCGCCCACCGAGGTGGCTTACCAACACCGATCAGCATCAATTTCTTGAGGTCATCAAGATGATGCCGGTAGACGTCTCGTGGATTGACGTCGTATTGTTTGCACAGAGATGCGGCCATACCAACGATTTCACCCATGCACCCGCAAGTGCGCATCACGCGAACCGTCCCCAACGCCTCGTGTGTCACGCTGATATCGCGTCCTGCCATCAGCAAGTTTTGGACGTTGCGCGAGTAGAGACATCGAAAAGGGATCCAATAGGGTGTCTTGTAATGTGTAAAATGGGCTTTGGCGATAAACGCATCACCTTCAAAGCCCTTCTCATAGACAGGGTCGGGCAGATGCACATCGATGGACCAGCCGGTTGGAACACAACCGTCCGGATACTGCTTATTGCCCAGCACGTCCTGCTTGGTCAGGACCACATCGCCCATCAAACGCCGTGATTCGCGCTTCCCCGAAACGTAGGCTGCCCAGTTCAATCGGTAGGTGGCGTAACGGCCGTCGACGTTCTTCAGTGTGTCCCACGCCCCGTACATCGCCCGAAAGTTCCAATCTCGAATGTACTCGTTCTTTGTAAACGGGTTGTGCGCGAAGCCGCTTTCCCAATACCAACCGCCGAGCGCCTCGATACCACGACGATCTCGTTTTCGACCGGGAAACTTGCGATCCCTGCCGGGAAACGGCTTGTCCTCCAGTTTCAGGGCCCAAGGACAACGTGGAAAGGACGCCGGTTTTCCGACATCCATTACATTCCATAGATTGCAGCGGCCCATGTGGCCCGGCAGATGCATTTCCGAGTCCGCACCGGCCAGGGCGCCGATACACCCGTCGCCCGTGGAATCGACAAACCATCGCGCGCGAAAACGGCGCCGTTGCCCGCTGATCGTATCCCGAGCCAGCACGGCACGGATACACGGTCCATCCATCTCGACGGCATTGGCACGGTGGTTCAAAAACAACTTAACGTTCGGCTCCGCCTTCACCAGCGCCAACTTTCTGTCATCTTCATAGATTTCAGCCGTGTTTTTCGGGCCGTAATGCGCTCGGCGTTTCTGTTCCAACTCGCGCACAATGTCGCCCACACGGGGATAGGGTTGCTTGTTGCGAGCCCCTTGCAACCAGACACGAACCTCCGAGCTGTTGTTTCCACCCAGCACGGGACGATCTTGGATCAAGGCTACTTTCAGACCGAGTCTCCCGGCCGCCAGCGCCGCACACGTCCCGGCGATTCCACCACCGGTCACAACCAGGTCAAACTGGCCGGCATCGGCCGGTTTTGTCGACAGGCCGAGCAATCGGCACCGGAATGAATCGAGCAAGTCAACTGATTCCGGCGGCACGAACTGCTTGTCGGTCGTAAGCACGATTGCGTCGCAGCGTCCTTCAAACCCGGTCAAGTCGTGAAGGGCCAGTTTCGTCGCGCCCGCATCGAGCCGAACAGCCCCTCCCTGTTGCCAATGCCACGCAGCTCCTTCGGTACCGAAAACGATCTGCAGTGGCTTGTCGTTAACCAACAGCTGGAATCGGCCGGGTGAGCCCGGTGCTTTCCATGTTGCAACCCAATCGCGAGTTCGAACCCAGGCATAATACGTCCCCGCGTCTGGTACCCGCACCCGTGTCGTCGCGTCCGCAACGGGACGTCCCAAACCGTGTGCCAGTAAGAACGGGGATCCCATCTGATCCATGAACTGGTAGTCGTGGACCCAACCACCCCAATGCTCAAACTGTTCCGCTTCGACCAGCAGTTCCGAGGCTTCGGCTTGCAATGCAAAAGTGATCAGCAAGGTTGAAAAGGCTACGGCGTTAAACTGGTTGCGTGAAATCACGATCTCATCTCCGAATCGAAGAGCTTATCCCATCCCCAAAAAAGACCCAAGAAAGGAGAAACGTGAAGAGAACGCAGCCCCAACGTTCTGATCGATACGAGGGCTGCTCGCCGTCCAGTGAGCCGAGCCTATACTCGTCGACTCTGGAGTAACTCGTGGTCGACAGAACCAGTAACATACCATATCCGCGTCATGTAGCGAGCGAAGGAACTCCAAGGGGCATGGCGACTGGTCCAGTTTAGTCATTTCGTCAAGAAAAATGCACGACTCTCTTTTTCCGTTATGGTATATTGCCCGACATGGAACTGACACACCGTTCTCTGTTGATCTGGTTGGGGGCACATAGAAAGACAACGTGCCGCGAAAACAAGCGATAGTTATCCCTTCCTTGATCAAGAATCCAGATCACCGCAAACGCCTTGCAACGATCCTCCCGCGGTCCTGACCTGGAATCGGGAGAACAAAGTATGTAACACTTCAATTGATTGAAGTGGAATCTGCGATTCATTGCCTGAGTGGCGTTGGCTCTACCAGTCTATGTAGTAAGGATTCGCCAATCAATAACTGTCGCACTCTTCTGCGTACAGACCCCCATGGGCTTGCCCCATGGGTGAATCAGTCTCGCAGCTAAGGAGGATCGCCGCATGAACGCCCCCCCGCAATGCCTCGCGGCCCAGTAGCTTGAGAGAAACTGGTGTTTTCCTTGCACGTTTCCCGAAGATTTTTTTGCTCGACGTCACAGGGTGTGTTAGCATGCCTACAAGACAACACTTGATCATTGTGATTCACCTTCCAGCGACCAACGTTTGGTGGGCTGCTGTGCGCGGGTCTCCTGACCCCACACGTGCGCGATCGAAGGTCTCCCCAGTGCCGAGCACGCGGTGGTTGATTCTAAGCCCGGCCTCGTTAGAATCGTCGCCAGATGATCGAGACACCTTTGGGACACCAAGAACACCATACACCGATTAGAACCGAGGAGGCATTGATGATGTCAACAACCAGACAGGCCATGCTCATTTATCTCTGTATGACAGCTGTCATGGCACTGGCGGTCGTGTCGGGTCCGGCCGTCGCCCCCGTCGCCGCCAAGGACTACTGGAACGATGAAACGCCAGCCGAGCGAGATGCACGTATGAAATGGTGGCAGGAGGCCCGGTTCGGCATGTTTATTCACTGGGGCCTCTATGCCGTTCCGGCCGGTGAGTGGAAAGGGAAGACCAATTACGCCGAGTGGATTCGCAACCGGGCAGAAATTCCGCTAAAGGAGTACGACAAGTTCGTCGGACGATTCAAGCCGGTTCGGTTCGATGCCGACCGTTGGGTTCGCATGGCCAAACGCGCCGGTATGAAATACGTGGTCATCACGTCGAAGCATCATGACGGGTTCTGCATGTGGCCAAGCGAGTTGACGAATTACGATGTTGATTCGACACCGCTGAAGATCGATATCATGGGTCAATTGCGTCGGGCCTGTGAAAAGGAAGGGATTCGGTTTTGCATGTACCATTCGATCATGGACTGGCATCATCCGGATTACTTGCCACGCCGCAAATGGGAAAAGGATCGCCCGGTCGATGGAGCTGACTACGGACGCTATGTCAAGTACATGAAAGGGCAGCTTGCCGAACTGGTCAAACAATACCAACCAGGCGTACTTTGGTTCGATGGCGAGTGGGAACCAACATGGACCCACGAACAAGGTAAGGACCTTTACCAGTTCGTACGGTCACTCGACCCGAACATCATTATCAACAACCGAGTGGACAAGGGTCGGCGTGGCATGGAAGGCATGACCGAGAAAGGCGAGTTTCGTGGCGACTTTGGTACGCCCGAACAGCAGATCCCCGCAACCGGCATCCCCGGCGCCGATTGGGAAACGTGCATGACGATGAACGGCCACTGGGGGTGGAACAAGAACGACAAGAACTGGAAGAGCGACAAGGACCTGATTCGTAAGCTGGTTGATATCGCGTCCAAGGGCGGCAACTTCCTGTTAAACATCGGCCCCAAACCGGATGGCACATTCCCTCAGCAGGCAATTGATCGACTCGAAGCGATCGGCAAATGGATGGACGTCAACGGGCAAGCGATTTATGGCACGGCCGCCTGCCCCACGGGCCGACCAACCTGGGGGCGGATTACGACCAAATCGCTCGACAATGGCAACACGCGACTATTTCTGCACATCTTCGACTGGCCGGCAGACGGCAAAATAGACGTTGCCGTGGCCAACAAGCCCATTAAGTGCACTCTGTTGGCGAACAACAGCTGTGCGATCAAGGCAGCGAGTGATCCAAACGGCCTGACGGTGACCTTGACCGGCAATGCCCCTGATCTCATTTGCTCGGTGGTCGTACTCGATGTTGTCGGCTCGCCGCAACCGCTGAAAATGTGTGCCCGTCAAGCGAAGGACGGATCTGTGACGCTCAAGGCCCAAGACGCCGAGATTCATAACCCAAAAGACGGTCAGGCAGCTCGCTACGAATCGGGCCACGGCAAGGACAACATCGGCTACTGGATGGATCCGCGTGCGTGGGTCGAGTGGGACGTGCGCATCGACAAACCTGGTACGTTCGACGTCGTTGCACAAATGGGCTCAACAACTGACGGGCCTCAGGTTCGCGTTGTTATCGGCGACCAACAGCTGACGGGTGCTGCTCGAGACACAGGAAGCTGGGACAAATATGCGACCGTTACGCTTGGGCAGATCACGATCGTGAAATCCGGACCGTGCCGACTGGAGGTACACCCGGTCAAGGAGAGCTGGAAACCGATCAATCTGCGGTCGATAACGCTCAGACCAAGCGGTTCGAACAAAGGGAAATAGTCACTCTATTCTTCGCGGAAGCACGGAGGTTTTCGCTGGCAATGTCGCGCTAAGTCAATGTCGCTTTAAGCGGACAAGCACAGGACCGATCAAACCGGATTCAACCGGTTTGCGGTTGCGAGTACGCTGATACCAACTCGGTGGCGCAATGCGGGTAATTCGCTGGGCTGGCGGTAATTGGCTATCAGCTTGGACACGGTTGATCCACGTATTCGCCACGTGCACAACCAGTTCGTTCTTGCCCGGTTGCAAAACGTCGGACACATCAAACCGGAAAGGTGAATGCCATCCGATACCGATCCTGTGCCCGTTAAGCCACACGTCACACACGTCCAAAACGCGTCCAAGGTCAAGTGTTGCGTTGGTCCGCCGTTGTGTCACATCCTCCGCGACGATGAACGTGGTTCGATACGTTGCGATGCCGCTAAAGGCTCGGATGCCAGGTTGGTCGAATTCCGTCCAGGATTGCAATCGCTGAACGCCGACCATCGCCGGCGCGCCGAGCCCTGCAGGAAACTCCAATTGCCATGGTCCGGGGATGTCGATCGTGCCCGCCGATTCGATCTGGCGCGGCACAGGAACGGTTTCATCGTCTGATTCGCGAAACACGACAAAGGTGCTGCCCAAAGCCGACATATTCATCTGTACTCGGATGCCCTCGGGCGTTCTCTCGAAGGGAATGCGAGTAATCGCACCGGTTTCGGGGTTCCAAGACTCGGGTGACCGACCGACCACACGGAAGAAAACCGGCACATCGACGGCACGTGTCGATCGATTGACCACGAAGAACATCTCTGCCTCTGGCGTCGATCGATGCACGAATCGAATGGGTGCGTCACCGATCGTTTTCCATGCGGCAGGACGCGCGCTCTGTTCTACGATCGGCACAAGCTGGGCAAGATCGGGCGACGCTAGAGTGATCAGTCGCGCGTGTGCAAACAGTTTTTCGGACACGGCTTGGAGTTGCCCATCCCGCTCAGGGTAACCGGCCAGCGTCGGACACTTTGTTGGCCTGGGTCCCGACCAGACCACCGTAGCGCCTTCACACAATAGCTCATGAATTCGGTCGACCGTGGCCAGCGGCATTATGCGAGATTCAGGAGCTTCAACATAAAGCACCGAGTATTTGGCTCCGGACGTAAGAACGATTTGGTGCTGTGCGACTCGCATGTGGTTCTGGAGTAAGTCATCATTGACCAGATCAAATGCGAAGGTCTTGGGAACAGCTGCCGTAAGGGTGTCCTTGTTGCCGGGTTTTTGGAACAGCCCACTAGGCGTTCGCAAGCTGCGGTAGTATGCCACTTGGGCAACGTTGTGACCTGACTGCAGCAGGAAACAACAACGGGCGAGGTAATCGAACACGGGCCGTGCCAATGGCCACCAGGTTTGGCACTGATTGATGTGAGGTCCTGCGGCATGAATCCATCCTGGGATCCCCGCTTCTTTCGGCGAGTAGTCGGTCACGGCAATATTCAGGTAATTGCCACCCAGCAAGAACGCTTCATCGGCGCGCGGCTTCATTCGTGCGGGACTCGTTTGAAAGAAGCCGCTGGTGTCCGTGAATGACTCGAGCCCCACCAGCCGGTGTCCATACGTGTGAGCAGCAGAGGCTGCAACACGTACGCAGCTCCAACCGTTCATCCAAAACTCGCCCATCGGAATATCAACCGCTCCCAGGGACCGTAGCGGCTCGTTTGGGATACAGTTTGGGCCGCCGGCCTGCGCTTCCAAGACAACACCATGCCGGCGACACCAGCCAGCAATTCGCGCGTAGTGCGTCTCGATAATTCGTTCACTGATCGTTGTCCGCAGATCAAACAGGAATCGTCGCTCCAAGTCGCTAAGTTTCGTGCGAAACCGGGCGTCACGCAGGAGCTTATCGGAAATTTGCATCAAGACCGGCAGATACAGAACCGGATCGTAACCACGCCGCTTGACAAACGTCTGAAGAAATCCCGGTGTCCAGGTCGGCTTCCCCAGTTCCCAACTGTCCAGATTAAGCCCATCAAAAGCAGTTCTTTCAAAGGGTCCCAATTGGGTCAGAATTGGTTGCGCCACATTGCGCAGCTGCAGGTCGGTACCGGCTTCACTGCAGTGATCATGATGGCGTCCTGCTCCCGAAGTACTGCAGGAACGGACGGGATGAGTAGAAGGCCTGCTGAAACAACTGGCCAATACCCATGTTCCTTCGGGCGTGTTCCAGCTCAGTTGCCGGGCCGAGTCGACTTTGTCGGTAAGATTCACGACATGCTTGTCCGACTGGCAAATGCCCAGGACAAACGCTTCGCCGCCGTGCAAAGCGGCAAGTGAGGGCGCGCCATCAGTCGTCGTGGGAATTACTACCGACACCCGCGTTGGACCGGAAATCGGCTTTGACACGGAGAAGGCCATCACCTGCGAAGCCAATTCCCGTGTCACCCACGGACCACCGGCATTCCAACCGCTGCCCAAGCGTGTGCGGCAGATCAGTTCCAACCGCCCGCATTCCTTTACAATATGGGCAAACATGTCGAGCCAATTCGGACTCATGTAATCGATATCGACAATATCGGCCGTCTGCCGATCACGTGGCATGCTTGTCGTATCCTTGACTGTTACACCGCCAAAACCGTTCGCCTTGAGTCCCTCCAGCTGTCGCGTGATTTCCTTTTTCGTAAATGCGCTGCCGTGACACTGCCACCAACACTGTACACGCGATATAGGCGGTGGATCACGAAATCCTTGCGCCAACGGCACACGTTTCCCAGGCTTCCGAGCTCCCAAAGCCCGAGTCGGACCACAGTTCAATGTACAGCAAGGTTCCGCTCGCTCGGGCTTGCCGGCAGCGACCGGAGTGTCAAGCCAGGCTGACAACGGCGGTATCGAAACACACACGGTTATGAGTAGAGCAGAAAACCGTTTCACGCTGTTGATTCCTTAATCTCGTTGGACAATTCAAACACTTTAGTGACCCGCCGCTGAATCGCACCCACCCTTGTCACACTCGAAACGTCTATCAACATGGAGTCTCGTCAGCAGGAATCAACAACCGGTGGGCGATTATTCCACGGGTTGCCATGCGCGAGCTGACGGACACTCATGAGACCAGTCTAACCGGCGGCCCGAAGCACTTTTCGATTCGGTTACTATCCCCCCCGGGTCACCCGCCAGCGGATTTGTGTCTGTCCAGCCATCGGTGTGTCATGAGCCATGATGTATCGCCGCAATTGACGGACCGTAGTCGTTCACGGGGTTTTCGTCTGCCATCGCATTAGCACCGGAGTTTTCCCCGATTTCCCACACGCCCGATTTATCATTAGTCATTTGACATTATTCATTTATCATCGAGAGAGGCAGCGCAGCCAGGTCATACTCTTTCCACTGACAACTGACAACTGACAACTGACAACTGACTCTCCACGCACACTCGCCGTGAACGGTTACGACGGACCTTACGGCTACATCGGGTATTGCGGAAAATGGTCTCGTAGCCATTGGTGGTCATGTCGTCGACTCGGGCGTACTGGATCATCAATCGCCGGGAGCAGTTCGCCGGCCTGTTCGCAATCGAGTTTCAGACAGATATAGCCAACCAACTTTCCTTGGTCTTGCGCATCGAGCCGAGGGGGGGGAAGCGGTGGTCGCGTCACGACGTAACGAGATGCTAATTGTCGCCGTTTTCGACCGCTTACCGGATTCTCACTGCTCGTGGCCACCGTCAGCGATTGTCCAATTGCAGCGGTAGTTGAAACGTCGATTGGGGGCGCTGTCGCCATTGACGCAAAGCGAGATCGGATCGACCAGATCAGCCGGATTGTCACACCAATGAAAGTCGAAACTCAAGGCGTCGCCATCGAGGCCGAGCGTCGTGCGAGGCACGGCCAATTCCACGGAATTGCCCGCGTAACGAAACTCCAGTCGCATCAGCTCGACCCATGAGGAACTTGACGACTTCGGATCGTAACGCATTAGTGTGGTGGTCCGATCGTCCACGACGCTCTTATTGATCAGGTAATCGTAGCCGTACCAACCCGTCTCGTGATTCCGGTCGGCGTCGATCAGCAGCAGCATCCAGTTGCGGCCCGTGTGCGAAGTGAGCGGCGCGTGTGTGGCGGCGAAAAAATAGACATTTTTCTGGTCAACGGCGACCTTGCATGTGATGATGTCATTACGGCCCGAATCGTTCTTGTAATGCAATCCTCCATAGCCCGGGTAATTACGGTGAACCGTGTCGCCCACGGTATCACGGTACTCGACCGTGACCTGCTGCCAATCAGCAAAGCTCCCATCGATGGCCATTTGATCCAGACCCGTCAATACGGGGATGGGGCGAACGCCCTTGTAACGCCGGACGTTCTGTGTCATCTGCATATAGTAGTTGTCCGTGTATCCACTTTTCATCGGCTGAACGCAGCGATTGAACTCGGCGTTGTACTGATCGACAAAAAAGTACGTGCTCTTTCGTCGCATGAAGTTCGTTGTGGACTCTTGTCGAGGGTGGTACTTGCCCGCAGTCCACTCGTTCCAGTCGTTGATGTAGAGGAACTGCGGATCCGCCTTGAGTGCTTCATCCCAACGCTGCTGAAAGTAAATGCCATAGCCCTCGGGATGTTCGACCGTCTTGCCGAGCCACGGTACGTGGGTCGGGACCGGAAGGTCGTACTGGTTCAATTCCGGTTCTCCGTGCTCGCGAGTCCAGGATTTCCCGACCAGGCTTGACGGATGTTGCCCGGGCGTGACCGCCGCTTCTTCGTTTATCCCACGATGCTTCGAGACCAGATCATTCGGAGCCATTGCCTTGACGTGGTTTTCGCTCAAGTCATATCCGAAACTCCAGTTATCCTCTGTCCCGACGAAGCGTTTGCCTGCCCACTTGTAGTAGCCCCACCACATGGTTCTGAGTGTGAAGAACTGCTTCACCTCCTTTGTGTAGTCCTGGTAGAACTCCTCGGTATATTCGGGGTCGCCGAAATGCGGATGGCTCTTGTCGGTCTTCGCCTTCGGATCGAAGTGAAGGGTCGGGTGTTTTCGTCCTCGGCCGTTGGCGTCAACCATGGGTGTCCCGTTATAGAGCAGCAGCGGCTTGCCATCCCAATAGAACCAGAGATCCTTGTATTTGTTTTTCTTGTAGATCTTCTCGTACAAGTCTTGAACCACGGAAATCGTCGGCCCGTTGAAAGCCCAGAAACAGAACTTGGGCACCTTGTTCCCTTCGGCCTTCATCTTCCGCATCACCGAAAAGATCACATCCCATTCAGGCCAATAGCGAACCGCATTGGTCACATCCATAACCAGGACATCGACGCCTGCATCGGCGAGCATCGACATGTCCTTGCGGACGACATACTCATCCTTGCTCAGGAAATAGCCCATTTCCGGTTCACCCCAATGATACGAGGGTTCCGTCCAAAGCGGGTGGTGGCTGTCCAGACGCGCTTTCGGATCCTTGCTCAGCACCTTGGATACGTCTCCGGCGTACGGACTTGTGCGTTTCGCCATGTGGTCGCGGTGCCAGGCAATATAGAAAATGCCCACCACGCGGCGATGGTCTGTCTTGACCGAACCGACCGTCGAATCATCGGGCATGGTTCTGCCGAGCGCATCCGTGGCCACCCACGTATCGGGATAGATGTCGCGATAAGCTGGATCCGCCGCGCGGGTCACGTTCGCGGAACAAAGCAAGATACTCAGGGAAATGAGAATAAGGTTGTTCATGAGAGGATCCATTATCGTCTCGTTGGGGGCACCTGACACACCTGGGAACCAGAAAGGTTAGCGAAAACCATTGAGGAGAACAACATGGCTGCAGCGGCGGTGCACGTCCCCAGTCTTCGCATAGTGTGCCGGTGCGTTTCACGCACGGCAAACCGGCGAACCAGCCACTACGACGCACTGCCGCGACGCACAATCGGCCGTATCGCAATTTTCTCGGTGCACGCTTCCGCTTCGGAGCACGTTCAGACCTCCTCGCCGCGCTGGAGACGCTCTCGAACGTCATCGCAGAACGTGAACGAAATCACCGCCGGGCTCGTGC
>JAJSAJ010000395.1 GCA_024274855.1 Planctomycetota bacterium
AAATGACAAATGATAAATGACAAATGATAAATGCCCCTCCACGCACTCTCACCGTGAATGGGTACGAGGTATGAATCTCCGTGTGCGAAGCCTGTTCGGGCAATCGGGCCGGTCTTGTAGCGTTTCAGCCGTTTGCCACAGGCACCTGGTTTACAACCGGATGCGGCCAAAGTACTGCGGAAATTGTGATTTGGTGGGCCTTGATCGTAAGGTGGTCCAGGTAGGTCCCGCTTGCCGAGCGGGACATGGTGTAATCCAGGACACTACAAGAGGTTTGGAACTGCAGCCGGAACCTGTTTGCCCGCTGCTGGACCGGATTGCGATCAAGGCCGATTTGGTGCTTCGACGAATGCGCGCTGTGCGCGCATCGTATAGACTAAACTTTCAACAAGACGGAACGTTGAATCACGGCGAATTACCGCGCTGACTGTGCCGGCTCGCTCACGTGTGACACTGGAATTTGATGCAACGTGATCAATTTCATGCCCAGAAGCATGCTAGTTAAGGGGGACGATACAAATGCAGTTGCGTATTGGTGCGTCATCGATTGAGTTGGTGCCGGGCGACATCTCGGAACAGCAAGTTGATGCGATTGTCAACGCGGCCAACGGTCGCTTGTCTGGTGGCGGCGGCGTCGATGGCGTGATTCAACGCAAAGGAGGCCCGACAATCATGCAGGAGACCGACCAGCGCTATCCAGGAGGGTGCCAAACCGGTTCGGCCGTCATCAGCAGAGCGGGCAATTTACCGGCCAAGTATGTCATCCATGCGGTCGGACCGATTTGGAGCGGCGGCAACTTGGGCGAGGATGGGTTATTGGCCTCCGCCTTTCGGTCGGCAATGGAGCTAGCAGCGGAGCACGGTTGCGAGAGTGTCGCATTTCCCGCGATCAGTACCGGGGCCTATCGATTTCCATTGGACGAAGCGGCCGATATCGCTCTGGAAGCCGTGGCTGGTTTCTTACGCAAGTACGACCAGCCCATGCTCGTCCGTTTCGTTTTGCAGGACGGACCGGCGCTGGCCGCTTTCACAAACGCACTCGAGCAGCTGACGGAATGACGTTCGCGCATTACATGGCCAGGGTGTCCAGCAATTTGAGCATCATGGCGGGAATTGGCTTGTGATGGGCGAATGTCTCCGGGAACGGTGTGTACGTTCGCTCGCCGTTGACGCACCCGGCCATCACGCCGGTGAGGTTCTGGCCGATTCCGTCCACGGCCCAGATTCCCAACTGGCTGGCTAGAATCCGATCGAACGGAGCCGGACTCCCTCCACGTTGCAGGTGCCCAAGCACAAGGACTCGGGTTGCGTAAGGGCAGCCGGCATCGATCAGCTTCCGGTTGATTATCGCAGCATCCCCGCCTTCATCACCTTCGGCCACGATCATCATGACCGATGTTTTTCCGCGCGCCTTCAACGTATGCAAATGGGCGACGATTTCGCCGATATCGGTGGGCGTTTCGGGAATGCAGGCCGTTTCCGCGGAAGCGGCCAGGGCCGTGTAAACGGCAATGTAACCGCTGTGACGCCCCATCACCTCGATCAGAAACATCCGCTCATGACTCGCGGCCGTGTCATGAACTTTGTCAACCGCTTCGACCGCCGTTCGCACGGCCGTTGCGAACCCGATCGTGAAGTCGGTCCCGAGCAAATCGTTGTCGATCGTTCCAGGGCACCCGATAATCTGCCCATCCCAATGGTTTGCCAAGTCGACCGCTCCGTGGAAGGTGCCGTCTCCGCCGATGGGGATCAGTGCATCGATCTGATTTCGGCGAAGATTCTCGGCCGCCTTTTGCTGTCCGGCCACCGTTCGAAATTCGTCGCTACGACTGCTGTGGAGAAACGTGCCTCCATATCGGCCCCAGCCGGAAACCGACCGCAAGTTCATGACCGTTTGGCCGTGTTCCTTGCCAAAAAAATCCTCATCCAGCAGCCCTTGCCAGCCGCGTCGGATTCCAACGACCTCATGACCTGCCTGACCAGCCGCACGCACCACCGCTCGAACACATGGGTTCATACCGGGCGCATCACCACCGCTGCAAAAAACGCCAATTCGCACGCCGAATCTCCTCGGATGGAGGCCATTTCTGTAAACCGGACCTGGCTCAGGTCCAGGACTGCCCATTCTTCTTCGTACCGCAAAGGCTAACGGTCATCCCCATAGCCTGTGCCATCGAAGCTTTCGCCATGAGTGCTCGATCCGCATCCTCGGCCCCTTTGGCATAGACGACCTGGATGTGATTGGCCTTATGCCGGGCCATAAATTGATCCCGCGACACGCCATAGGTTACCGCGTGCATAATCGGCCACTGGGGAGTTGTTGCTTGCCAACGTCGCTCAGTTTCCTCCGCCGGCAGTTTGACGACCCCCGCGCGTCCGAGATCCATTTTCAGCTGGTTGCCGTCAACGAAGATCCGGGACCAAACGATTTCCCCAGGCTTGGAGATACCTTTCAGCGTCCCTCCACCCTTCGGAAAATACATAGCCGGCTGGCGCTCGCTGGACGCCCCCTTCCAGCCACCAGTGAAGTGTGCTGGAGGGACCGAACCGCTGATCAGCAGCACCCAGACGTATTGGTCTGTCGTGCCAGACTGATCCCAATCTCCCCACCGAACATCATGGAGCGTGGTTTCGACCGGTTGCCCCATGGCCTTATGCGTACGGAAAGTCATCAGCGCGTCCAAACCCGCACATTCGTCAACTTCGTTGAAATGCGGTAGCGGCTGGCCCCGGTAAAGTACCCGGCGCCCATCACGACTCTTGACCGGCGGACGCCGCGAGTTGTTTAACGTCCCCTCGACCAGATCGCTGGCGGGCATCAGATCCTTCAGCCCCTGCTGATATTGAATTCCGATCAACTGGCATCCATAGTCGTCTGCAATGCGCAACGCCGCTATGTACATTTTGCACTGCATCAGGATCTGAGCGTCCGTCAGATCGGTTGCCTCGTTACGGCCGGTGCGAAATTGCAGGCCCTTGTCCTCCATCCACCGTCGCACGCCTTTTGCTTCCCGATCACTAACTTGCGTCGATTCATAGTATAACGCGGATTGGCTCAACCGTTCCTTGTAAACACCCAGCGGGTTGAGCAACTCGTCCTGAATAATCGCGTTGTACATACCCATGCAGCCTTCGTCGAAGATCCCCATGATCGCCTTCTCGCGACGCAACTGAGCAGCCAACGCCTCGCCTAACTTGCGTTCAGCACTGCCTACTTTGACCTTCGAAAGTGGCACAACATGGTTCGTCCGATGCCGAACTTGCCCGCGGTCAAGCCACTGCTGCAACTTGCTCCGAAAACCAGCTTCGCCAAAGTCCTCGCTCCACAACGTCGAATACTTCACCTTGGCTTTTGTCAGAGAACCATTGAGATTCAACATACCAACCAGCCCAGGCCACGTACCGGACCAGTTTGCAATCGTCGCCAAAGGACCCTGATGCTCCAGCAACCCATGAAGAATATGGTGCGAGTACTGCCACACGGCTTCGGCTACGATCAGCCTGGCGTTGGGGTCGACCATCCGTGCAAAAACATCCATGCCCTCTCGCTGAGAACCGATGAAACCGTGCTTGTCCGACTTCTTGTAAGGATGGGCACGCACCAGGTTGTACCCACACGACGACACTGCCTGGGCCAAGTCCTGCTCCATCGCCTCCTGGGCAGCCCAACATTTTTGATTGGCTGACTGACGCAAGTCACCGTTGGCGACCAGTAAAACATCCTTTTTCCCTGCTTTGGGTGTTTTCGGCAGCGTTGGAATCCGGTAATCAGACATGGATCGTTACCAATTGTTAAGAGAAGTGAAACAATGATTCGTAAGAAACGCGGGGCTCATACGCCTGGACCCGGGTGACGCGAGTCGCTGGTTCGACCGGATCAACCACGGAGTGGCCGGAACCGCCTATGAGCTTACGTTCTTGGCCGATCCCTGTAAATCAGGGGATTTCGGAATCATGGCGGTGAACACCCCGAAGTGAGAAAGGCGAATCGCCTGATCGACTGTCGCCCAGAAACCTCCGGCATCGCCGCTTCGTATGCCCCACGCGTACTCGTCGACCGAACCACGGCCCCAAACTCGAATGTTGCTCGACAGATGAGTGGAAAACTGGCATAATATGGTGCGGTTGGTTCGTTTCAGTTTCGGGAACTTGTTTCCACATGCCGAGGTGGTCCCATGCGCCGTTTCGTTGTTTTGTTTGCCGCCGGTCTCTTGTGTTTTGGGTTGTCAGGTTGCGAAGATGACGCCGGACAACCGGTCGCGGATTCAAGCGGTGACGTCGGCCCGCCGATGGGCGGTGGCGAGGAGAGTCCTGGCGGTCCCATGATGGGTGGTGGCGGTGGCGAGGAGAGCCCTGGCGGCCCTATGATGGGTGGTGGCGGTGGTGAGGAAGACGCGGGGGGGCCCGTAATGATGGGCGGCGGCGGTGCCGATGGCGCAGGCGGTCCCATGATGGGTGGTGGCCAGGCAGGAGCTGGTAGACCTCAACAGGGAGCTGGAATCGCGGGGCCTCGACCAACACTGATGGGACGTAGTCAGGGCATGGGCGGCGGTGCCCAACCCGGCGGCGGTGCAGCGTCCCAACCGGGCGCGCAACCCGGTATGCCTGGAATGCAACCAGGGATTCGGCCTGGCATGCCTGGGATGCAACCAGGTGGCGGACCGGTAATGGACCCTACGCTTGGA
>JAJSAJ010000396.1 GCA_024274855.1 Planctomycetota bacterium
ATCGAAGCCGCTTTGCCATCTCGCCAGGCAGTTCGGTTGTTTCAGCAGACGCGTCCTCACCCAAGATCATTTCGCTCCATCGGAGCCATTGCCCACGACATTGCTAACGAGGTACGGAAGCTGGGACTATTGGATCTGAAGCCAAACACCAAGTAGTATCGGTCGCATTGGGTGAGCGGGCCGTCTCGGCCAATCAGGGCGAGACTCGCTGCAGGAACGGCTATGCCACGAAGAAAATCTGGCCAAATAGTGGACCGACCTAGCGCAAGACCCGATTCAGGCGAAGAAATCTGAGCGTGAAAAGGCCACCCAGGGTAGGTTAGTGTCCACAGCACCGTCGCTTGATTGACCGGGGGTCGTCGCATTTACTCGTGTCTGTGGGAGAATTGAGACTGGCAGACAGTTCGAGTGCAGCAGACCAAACGGCCCACGGCCAGCCCAACACGGGACCTGGTTGGTTGGGTCTTTATCAGCCGTTGACGATCGCCAATATCCGGTCTCGAGCTTCTTGGGGCAGTGTGGGTCACGCGTCGAGCACGGCCTGCAGGTCGGGGAAGTGGTCAGACGACGCACCACCCCCTGCGTCACTCTCAGGCAGAATTTGCGTATTTCCCGAGGGTTCTGCATACTGTTCGAGTCCTTCGGGGGTGGGCAATTCCTCAACGTGTTGCGTGATGGGGTGTTGCGTCTTGGGCGGCTGCGATGGGAAGAAACAGGAGTAGGAGCAGGAAGCAGGCGGGTCGTACTGACGATGTTGTGCAACATCCGGGTCTGCGAAGGTGCGTAACGGATACGGAAAACCTAACAAACCCAGCCTGCTCAGAATCGGGGGTTTCGACTAGGCCAGGGGCGGGCTGATCGCCTGATGCAGAGCGGTCGAGTGGGCCTTCCGCTCCGGCACGGACGCCAATTCGTCGGAGAATCGTCGGTTCGTTGGCGGGGAATGCCCCAGGGCCGGGAGCTTTCGGGCACGCTTTTCAGCAATTCTTAGCCACCCGGGAGTGCTCGCGTGTTGCGTGCCGTATGTCCTTTGTTGCACGTTGCTTATGGCGAATTGTAAAGAGCGGGTTCACTCGGTTTGCGAGGCCCTGTGAGGCGAGCAAACGGTGGCTGTGGGACCCTGGAATTCGGTGGCCTTGACCAGCTGGGCAATTTACGCCGATAATCACACCCAACTTCAACGCGAGCGGGGCCATGAAGTTCTGGTCGGAGCGGCGCTGTGTCGGGTGGACGCTCTGTCGAGTTGTTTGGTTGTAGCTCGTTAGTATGTGGTTTTTGACGAGGTTGATTGCTCGGCGGTTTTTGGATTCTGGGAGTAGATGCATTGCCCTACAACAGCATTGTTTTGGTCAAGCAGGTACCGGACACGGCCAATGTGACGGCCGACGCGATGAAGGCGGACGGTACGGTTAACCGCGGCGCGTTGCCTGCGATTTTCAACCCGGAGGATCTTCACGCGTTAGAGGCGGTCTTGGAGCTTCGCGATCGATTTGGGGGAACAGTCACGGCGTTGAGCATGGGGCCTCCCAAGGCGGCCGAAGTGTTGCGTTCGTGTCTTTATCGGGGCGCGGATCGAGCGATTTTGTTGACCGATCGACGAGCGGCTGCGAGTGATACCTTGGCAACAAGTTATATCTTGGCGCAGACGATCAAGACGATTGGCGACTATGACCTTGTTTTTGCCGGTCGCCAGGCGATTGATGGTGATACGGCCCAGGTTGGTCCCCAATGTGCCGAGAAGCTTGGAATACCACAGGTAACCTATCTGGATCAGTTGGTTGATGTGAATGATCGCGTCATTCGCGTTCGGCGAGACATTGGCGACGGATGGGAAGTGGTCGATGCGACGATGCCCGTGTTGATCACGGTCGTCGAGTCGGCCAACAAGCCGCGTCCGCCGCGTGTACGCCGTCTTCAACGATTGAAACGGGCACGCGTGCCAGCGGAGGTAGTGGCGGAGGTCAAGAAGTCCATGCGCGACGCGTCGGCTGAGCAGCGTGAGGCCGAGGTGGCACGGCGCGTCGATGAGTTGAAAAAACAAGGCCTGCTAATCGAACAGTGGGACCTGGATGACGTGAAGGCCGACCTGTCTCGGTGCGGACTGGCTGGGTCCCCGACGAAGGTGTTTCGTGTGCAATCGATTGTGTTGACAAAAGACGGTTACACCGAGATACCCGCAACCGAAGAGGGTGTTCGCCAGATGATCCATGAATTGGTTGTCGACCACAGTTTGGGCTGAGCGGATCAACCGATTGGATGATTGCAGTGGTGGATGGATAAGGGGCTTGCGTGACAAGGCTTGGAATCGACTGATCTGGTGATGCGGAGGGCGAGGCAAGGCCGGCCCGACATCGAGGACTGAGTTCACTATTTTCATCAAGTGCGCGCCGTTTGTACACCTGCGATGCAAATGGCGGTGAGGATGCCACACGACAATGATCGAAGTAAACCGTGAAGGGGAAGTCTGGGTCTACGCTGAACAGCAAGCTGGTACGCTGCGCGACGTGGTGCTCGAGTTGTGCTGTAAGGCTCGCGAGTTGGCTGATCGGCTGGGTGTTTCGGCGGGGGCCGTGTTGGTCGGCGCCAAACTGGATGGATTGCCCGAGCAGTTGATTGCTCACGGTATTGATCATGTCTATGTGACGGCTGATGAGCGTCTTGGGCATTATCAGACCGGTTCCTATGCCGAAGTGATCTGCCATAACATCCAGAAGCACAAGCCGCAGATCGTCCTGTACGGTGCCACGCCACTTGGGCGAGATCTGGCACCTCGGGTCGCTTCCGCGATGCGGGCCGGGATGACCGCCGATTGTACCGATCTGGACATCAAAGACGTTACGGAGCCTCGCAGCAAGGAAACGCATTCGAATCTGTTGCTTCAAATCCGTCCTGCATTTGGCGGGAACATCATTGCGACGATTGTCAACTATGACATGTGGCCCCAGATGGCCACCGTGCGCGAGGGCGTGATTGCGATGCACGATCCCGATCCCAAACGCAAGGGGCGAGTCATTTCGGAAACGGTTCCGTTGGATGACACATTGTTCGCACTGAAGTTGATCGAAGAGCATATCGAGCCGCGATCGATCAACCTGAAAGGGGCTCGCGTTATTGTTGCCGGTGGCGCGGGAGTCGGCAGCAAGGCGAACTTTCGATTGATCCACGAATTGGCCGGTGCGATCGGAGGCGCGGTTGGCGCAAGCCGCGCGGCGGTCGACGGTGGGTATATCGGCAAGGAACATCAGATCGGACAGACTGGTACAACCGTGCGGCCGGCTCTCTATATTGCGGCCGGCATTAGTGGTGCGGTGCAGCATCGTGCCGGTATGGAGGAATCAGCGAAGATCATTGCGATCAACAATGATCCCGAATCGCCGATTTTTTCGGTCTCGCACTATGGAATCGTGGGTGACTTGAACCAGGTTATTCCGATGATGGTCAAGACACTGAAAGAGCGTGGTGTCGCGGAGTGAGGATTGGGGGACCAACTTAATCGCAGAGAGCTTTGGCTTTCGTGGGACGATTGGTGCTTGGAGTCGGTGGCGGCTCGAACGGACCGTGACACGCGATGATTCGTCCGCCGTTCGTGTTGCTGTGGGGCGCGTTCGACCGTGTCGTGTCAGCGACCAACGGTAGCGGGCCAAGACGCTGCGCGAAGTGCTTGGATAAAGTCGAATTCGACAGGCGGAAGAGAACATCACACGGCCGTTATGGTGGCGGCCGGCCATAAACATCTGGGACTATTTTGGGAGTCAGCCGTGGGGAATTTCTTCCTCGACAATCAGGACATTCAGTTCCTGTTCGACTATTTTGATCTTAAAGAGATTGCCGTTGTGCAGGAACGGTTCACCAGGAATGGTGATGCCGATTATGTACCAACCGATCCCGAAGACGCAGTCGACAATTACCGTTGCACGTTGGAGATCGTTGGCGAGATCGCCGCGAATACGATCGCGCCGAATGCGGAACAAGTCGATCTGGATGGCAACACCTTGAACCCGGATGGGACCGTAACGCTGCATCCGAAAGTCCAGGAGAATCTGGACACCATGGCGAAAGCCGACTTGATGGGGTTCACGTTGCCCCGCAAGTACAAAGGGCTGAATTGCCCGAATCTCGTCTACACGATGGCGACCGAGATCGTGTCGCGTGCCGACGCATCGTTCATGAATATGTTTGGGTTGCAGGGGATCGGCGAGACCATCAACGCGTTTGCCAACGACGAAATCAAAGATGAGGTGTTGCCTCAATTCGCGGTCGGGGACGTGACCGGCGCCATGGTGCTGACCGAGCCGGATGCGGGAAGCGATTTGCAGGCCGTTCGGCTGCGTGCCCACCAGGACGAGGAGGGGAACTGGTATCTGAATGGTGTCAAGCGGTTCATTACCAACGGGTGTGGGCATGTCCTGCTGACGTTGGCGCGGAGTGAGCCCGCGATCACGGACGGACGCGGATTAAGCCTGTTTATTTCCGAGCGATCCGAGAAGATCAAAGTGCGTCACCTTGAGCACAAGCTCGGTATCCACGGTTCTCCCACGTGTGAATTGGTCTATGACGATGCGCCCGCTCGATTGATCGGCGAACGCCAACGGGGATTGATTACTTACGTCCTTGCATTGATGAACGGCGCTCGCGTTGGTATCGCGTCGCAATCGCTTGGAATTGGCGAAGCCGCGTATCGATTAGCACGTACCTACGCGCATACGCGACAACAGTTCGGACAACCGATTGAAGAGATTCCCCCCGTGGCCGAAATGGTGACCGACATGCGGATTGCGGTCGAGGCGGCACGGACATTGACCTATGAGACAAGTCGCGTTTGCGATTATGAAAACAACTTGCTTCGTTTGATCGAAACATGTCCGGATAAGCTGGATAAAGATGAATTGAAGCAAATGAAGAAAAAGTATCGGTTGCTGAAGCGGCAAAACAGCATGCTGACGCCGATGAGCAAGTATTACGCATCCGAAATGTCAATCGACGTTTCGAATACGGCGATCCAAGTGCTCGGTGGTTCGGGCTATATGAAAGACTATGCGGCGGAACGCTATATGCGTGATGCGCGTATCACGACCATCTATGAGGGAACAAGCCAGCTACAGATCGTTGCGGCGGAACGAGGCGTGACAAGCGGTACGTTTACAAAGTATATCGAGCAGTTCGAAGCGATGGTCTACGAGGATTCCTTGCTTACCGAGTTGAAGCAACGCCTGATCGACGGCCAGCAGCAATTGGCCGAGGCGATTGCGCTGGTCAAAACCCAGCCCGCTTCGTATCTGGAACTTTCCGGACGCCGTCTGGTCGATGCGGCGATTGCCCTTATCGTTGGCCATCTGATGTTAGGGCAGGCCGTGATTAACGATCGGAAAAAACGTGTCGCTCGGCGTTTTATCGACAAGCAGATGCCCGTGCTGAAAATGAACTGCGAACAGATTTTGGCACGCTACACCAGCGCGCTGGACGAGTTCGAGTTGTTGGCCGGTCCGCTCCCAGCCGCGGACTGAGTTTGTTGATTGTTGTCCGACGGACGTCCACGTCCGTCGTTTGTGGGCGTGGGGCGCGGCAGAGTCCGACTTCGTATGATGCGCGCGGTGGACGCATGTTGTCCGCTGAACGATTTGGTTGTGGACGCGGCCCTCACTCGGGGCGACCATTAACGTGCAGGGCCAGCCAGACGGTCGGCCGCGTCGGCTCGGTCCAATCCACGCGATGGCGCGTGTGTGCGGGAATCAGCACGTAGTCGCCGGGACGGAGCGTCATCGGCCCGTCGTCTTCAAAGTGAATTGTGGCGGCTCCCGACAGCAGTACGACCCATTCGTCAGCCGACTGGTCAACCCAGTGACCTTGTGGCGTGGCTTGGCCGGTCGAGACAATACGTTCTAATTTGAACGACTTGTTTTCAAGTAACGTTTGGAAAACTTCTTCGCTTGCGGGCTGTGACGCGGCGGCAAACAGATTGTTTCGTTGCATGTCAGAGGCTCTCTCTCGCATTGTGTTGCTTTCCGGTCCGGTGCCCATATATATTACCGGCGACCGATGGCTTATACTACACTCGCTAGTTTCACCCGCACGTCGAGAGAGCGAGGCCGGTGTTCCGGCAATCATCTCGGCGCGCGTCGAGGATGCTTCGGCCGACGAATCCGGATTGTCGCAGCCGCGCGTCGACATTCTGCAAGCACGAATCGCTTTGTTGCATGGGGTTTGTATATCGGCCTAAACGATTTCGGGAAAGGAATATGTGCCATGACGATGTCTCGCCGTCTGTTTCTTCGTGGTTCGTTGGTAACCGCCGCTGGGCTGGCCGTTGGTAACCGCTTGTCGGCATCCGAGCAAGGTGTTGCAGACGATAAGGGGGTTATCTGGCACGATGTAACGACATGGGGCGTTGAGGGACGAGGCTGGGCGGACCAACCTCGCAAGCGTTACTTTGATCGTTTTCCGGCCAAGGCCGACGGAGTGGTGCCAAAGCCTGTGTGGAATCTCAGTCGCCACAGTGCCGGCATGGCCGTCTTGTTTCGAACGAATGCAAAGACAATCCGTGTCGATTATGAGTTGCTGTCACCCAGTCTGAGTATGCCTCATATGCCGGCGACCGGTGTCAGCGGTATCGACCTTTATGGCAAACTGGGGCCATCGCGATGGGTTCAGGTGGTGAAACCTACCAAACGGCACGTGGTCGCCACGATCGCTTCGGGGCTGGATGGTGTCGATCGACGATACACGATGTATCTTCCACTTTACAACGGCGTGAACTCGATGAAGATCGGAGTTCCGAGCGCATGTCGATTCGAGCCGGTTCCGCCTCGGGATAAGAAGCCGATTGTTTTCTTCGGGACCTCGATCATGCATGGAGCCTGCGCGTCGCGGCCTGGAATGGCGCTGCCGGCGATCCTCGGTAGGTGGTATGATTGCCCAACCATCAACTTGGGATTCTCGGGCAATGGTCGGATGGACAAGGAGGTGGCCGAGCTGATGGCCGAGCTCGACCCGGCTGTCTATTGTATTGATTGCTTGCCGAACATGGGACCTGCGTTGGTTCGCCAACGGACGGCGCCGCTTGTCCACATATTGCGCAAGGCACGTCCCAAGACACCAATCCTTCTTGTCGAGGACCGCGTTAACACGAATGCCGCGTTTTTTCCGGCTCGCATGACGCACCATGTCGAGAATCACAAGGCGCTGCGTGAGGCCTACCAGGCCCTAACGTCACAGGGAGTGAAAGGCCTGGCCTATCTGCCCGCGGACCAGTTGCTTGGTGATGATGGGGAAGGTGCCACGGATGGGTCGCATCCAAGCGACTTGGGGTTCATGCGATACGCCAAAGCGTACGACGAAGTACTGCGTCCTTTGTTGGCGGCGTCAAGTTGAGTTCGACGAAACGCTTTGACGATTCGTGCGGTGTGGCCGCCGCGCGTTGCCTGTGCTGTGTTGCCGCCGGACGAGACTTGGGGGGGAGTGGTTTGGCCAACTGGGATCTTGTAGACTAAGTCAGCAGGGCCGCAACCAAATCGTTGAACGGACGCCCACGTCCGTTCATTCGACGGACGTGGGCGTCCGTCGGACAACATGCACGCGTCGTGCGTGCAGCATGGTTTTCGGCGAGCTGATTCATCCAATTCGCCATAGGTACTCCCATGTGGTCGGTCTTGATACTGTTGCTTTACTCGGTTGCGTTGATCCTGGCCTCACTGCTTGGCGGCTGGCTTCCTTCGCGAGCTGGCCTGACGCACACGCGTATGCAACTGATGATGAGCCTTGTGGGAGGGCTGATGATCGGGGTCGCCGTCTTACACTTGTTGCCACATGCGGTCGTTGAAACGGGTTCGATGGATCTTGCCGCTTCGGCATGCTTGTTCGGCTTGGTGGCCATGTTTCTGACAATCCGAGTCTTTCCCGTTCACCAGCATTGCCCTGGCCATGCCGACGTCCGGGAAGTTCATCACATTCAGCACGGATCGGCCTGCCAGGATTCTTCGCCCCACGAAGAGGGTCAGGCATGTGGTGAGTCGGGGCCCGCCCGTTACAGTTGGATCGGCATCTTTCTGGGGCTCAGTATTCATACGGCGATCGATGGCGTTGCGGTCGCTGCCAGCGTGGCCGCATGTTCAGTTCATGAGTCGACATTCGTGTTCTTGGGCGCCGCAACGTTTTTGGCCGTTTTTCTGCACAAACCGTTGGATTCTTTCTCGCTAATGTCGGTGATGTTGGCTAGTCATTGGAAAAGATCAGCTCAAAACGCCATCAACCTGGTCTTTGCGTTGATTTGCCCAGTTGCCGCACTGATCTTCTTCTTCAGCGCACGGGAGCTGACGACGGAGTCGCATACGGCGATTGGCTGTGCGCTCGGTTTTTCCGCCGGCGTGTTCCTCTGCATTTCACTCGCCGATATCTTGCCGGAGATTCAGTTCCATCGCCACGATCGAGTCGCGTTGACAGGTGCGTTGCTTTTGGGAATTGCACTTTCGTACGCTGTTGGTCTGTTTGAGCCATCGCATGCACACGAAGTACGCTCGGAGCACCAGCATTCCAGCGCCGTGGAGCCCGAGCACCATGATGATCTGGGAAAGCCGAACCACGAAACGGCCGAATGATCCCAGGTGGCACGTTCATCATGATAATTGTTGTGGGTGTCTGCTGTTGAATCGGTAGCCGTTCACGCCGCTGGGGTCTGACGCAATTTTCGGCGGAGAAAGCGTTTCTTTACGCGAACACATTTTGTCGCCGAAAATGGGTCTGACCCCTTGGAAGCAAACCGGTGGCCTACATTCCGTGAACGGTTACTTGAATCGTTACGACGGCACGGCCATGCCATTTTCATATTGGCCAGATGATTTCGCGGCTACCGGCTACTGGAAAAGAAGGCCCCGGGTTTCTATCGTCTCTGCAGGTTTCCATCGGCCCTGTGCCGAGGGGACCAATGACAGGTAAGCTACGCTGGCATTTCAGGTTGAGCAGATGATGTGGCCGGGCGTTCAACTTGACCGAATTCCGTGCAGGCCAACCAAAAACCGGTTACAATCACGCCGTCTGGCTTGGTTGAGCCGTGCTGCTTTGCGCGAGTGCCGGAAACTCATATCAGCCTGCGATTGCTCGCATCGGCGCGCAGTGGGGTGGTCTGACAATCGATGCACGAGGGATCCAACATCAGCAGGGGCATAAGATGGCAGTATCATCTCCAGGTCGTGTGTTGTTGACGGGAGCATCTGGAAAACTGGGCAGTTATCTCTTGCGCGAACTATGCTCGCAAGATAAATCGGTTGTCGCATGGTCGACACGATCGGATGTCGAATTGTTTGGCTGCCGGTGCCGTCGCGTTGATGTACGGCAGCCCGATGACGTGGTGGCCGCATATCGCGAGGCGAGTCCGGATGTTGTCATCCACACTGCGGCACTTAGCGGAGTCGGAGATTGTTATCGGGATCCAACACGAGCGCGCCAGACAAATACAATCGCAACACGTCTGCTGGCTGATCTGGCCGCAAGACATGAAGCGAGGTTTGTTTACACGTCGACCGACCTGGTGTTTGATGGAAAAAAAGCGTGGTATGTCGAGACGGATTGTCTCACACCGTTGTCGGTCTATGGCAGCACGAAAGCGGCGGCCGAACGTTCTGTGTTGCACTATCCGCGGCATTTAGTCCTTCGCGTTGCCTTGCTGTTCGGACCATCGCTGAATGATCGCGTTTCCTTTTTTGACCAACAAGTCCAGGCTGTTGAATCGGGCGAATCTTGTGTCCTGTTTGAGGACGAATGGCGAACCCCTCTCAGTTTCCAAACAGCGGCCCGTGCTATCCTGACAGTTGCCGACTCGGAGGTGAGCGGGTTGTTGCATTTGGGGGGGCCGGAGCGGATGAGCCGGTTGGAGATGGGGCAGCGAATGGCAAGGGCCATGGGGAAATCCGATGCATCATGCAAGGCGGCCAAGCGGGAGGACGTCGCGTCGGGCGAGCCGCGACCCCGTGATACATCCTTGTGCGGTGATCGCTGGGCCAGATTGTTTCCCGATTTCCATCGGCCGACCTATGAGGAGGAACTGGCGGAGATGCGTGTCGGGCAGGCGTGGCAGTAGCATGGACCGGGTACCTGTTGGGAAGCAAGCCGACATTCCGTATTCCGTGTTCCTTATCGGCGTTCGGCGCACTTCGTTTCGGAGAGGTCGAAGTGTTTCAAACGTTTCAGTCCGTTGAGCGCGCCGAGTCCCTTATCGGATACCTTGGTATCGGCCAGGGAAATCGATTCCATTTGCCAGAGCCCTGCCAACGAGGTGAGGCCGGCGTCGGTGATCCGCGTGCCGCCAAGGTCCAGATGGCGAATCGTGTGTAGACGCCCGATCCTGATCAGATCGTCATCGGATATTGGCGTGTCACTCGCATCGAGGTATTCAAGGTAAGGAAGCCCAGTCAACTCCGCGATTGCCGCGGAAGGATCGTCGGTCGACTCGAATTTGACGGCAACGGCCCGATCTAGCATTGCATCACCCACCAGACGCCTCAGCCAAGCTGCTTCAGGTGGCCGCCCGTTCCTAATCGCATGCTGGTCGTCCCATTGATAGTTCAGGTAGACTTGGCAACCGAGTTGTCTGAGCCGGGTAACCGCCTGGAGCTGGCGGTTGGCCTTCTGACGGCTCATGACGAACCAACCGCTTGCCATGCCGATTGCCAAGGCCACGCCGAAGATGATGCGAGGTGCAATTCGGCGAGCTGGTTTATCGGCAGGAGCATCAACGGACACTTGTTCCAGGGGTTTGTTCATCGTCAAGACGATTCCATCGCGGTCTCTGACCGCAAGCAAGATGTTGAAAAAGAAGGGCGTACGATCCGTATTGTAAAACGACACACCGATGCACGTGCGACGAGGCGCGGCACATGATCGGTGTTGGCCGGCGCGGTTACAGGCTAAATCTCGATTTGTTTCAGGCTGGGAATCGCTTCTCTTAACGATTCAGCACCTTTGTCCGTGATTCCCGTACAGAATGTTGCCGTTAGCGTCGTCAGGTGTTTCAGCGGTGACAAGCTTTGAAGCCCCGAGTCACTGATGTTCTTTGAGGCGATGTTGAGCGATACGAGATTGACAAGTGACTTGTGGTTGACCAGGGTTAGGATTCGCCAATCAATAACTGTCGCCCTCTTCCGCGTACAGACCCCCATGGGCTTGTCCCATGGGTGAATCAGTCTCGCCGCTAAGGACTGTCGCCCTCTTCCGCGTACAGACCCCCATGGGCTTGTCCCATGGGTGAATCAGTCTCGCAGCTAAGGAGGATCGCCGCACGAACGCCCTCCAGAAAACGCGACAACAATTGATTCGCCGGCCCTTAATGTCTCCAGCTTCTTCAACGCAGCGATCACTTCGAGCCCGCGAAAAAAAGATGACTTCATGTTGGTTTACTCTCGGTCCGGATGACGTGTGAGGTGTCGTCATGTCACCGTTTGGCCGGCGATTCGTTGCTCAATTCGGCTCACGGCACCGGTTGTTTCGAGTTGCAACACGATGGTATCTTGCGAAACTTCAGACAGTAATTGGACTTGAATAACTCAGGTTCATCGACCAATTGAAAGCCGACACCTTCAATTTCATTCTTGAAAACGTCTTTTCCGCCTCGCACATGTTTAACGATCCAATCAGGGCTGACCCCTTCGATGCGTCGGAAATCGATGACATAGAGAATGCCGTTGGCACGGAGCGCATTCCAGATCGACTTCATCGTTTTTTCAGGATATTCAAAGTGATGGTACGTATCGCAAATGAAGGCGACGTCAATCGAGCCGGCCGGAAGCTTTGTGGAATCCGGTTCGCATACAATGCCGACGATGTTCGTCAAATTCTGTTTCTTGGCCGTCTGTTGGATGTGTTTCACGAATTTCGGAATGACATCGACGGCGTAAACTCGCCCCTTGGGCCCGACTTTCGCCGCGAACAGACGAGTGAACAAGCCAGTGCCGGCGCCAATGTCGGCGACAGACATGCCCTCGCAAATCCCACATGCCTGAATGACTTGCTCGCGTTTGTCATAGATCTCACGCCCTTGGTGCTCGAAGCGTTGAACGAATTTATCAACGTTTGGATTCTGGTATCCTTTGTTGATGTTCGCGGGGATACTCTCTTTTTGCGGGCTGGCAGCGGTCGTGAGCCCCGGAGACAGCGCGAATGCCATGACACCCGAGAGTATCGTGGCCGCAACGAATCGAGTTTGTTTTTGTCGAGATCGGTTCATAGTCAATCGCGTCCACTTCTTTCTTGTCAAGCGTCAGAATCGGCTGTCCATACAGACAAACACACCCAGGGCGGCGGGGCCGCCAGCCAACTCCGAGCTACCGCTCGGAGCCCCAATGGTCCGCTCCCGCTGGTCGCTGGGATTTTGTCAAAAAGCTAAGATCTTTGAAGTTTGTAATAACAGTCTACACGGTAGCAGCATGTGCTGGCAATCCAGCGAACGTTGGGCGTATAACGGGGGAACGTTGGGGGTAAATCGCAGGATGGAGCGATTCGGGGCCATCGAATCGAGGCTCTGCCTGTGTTCCGGTTGAGCCGGTCACGAAGACTCGGTGCAGTCGCCGGGATGGTTCGTGGTAAGACGTGGCTGCTGACCGGATTATGCGAGTCAGGGGGTGGGATGCGGCGAACAATTGTGGCAAAAATGCATCGGTTGAATTTGCTAAACCATGATTTGCGTGGCATGTTTCAAATGTACATCTTTCACTTGGTGGCACCGATCGGCGGAGCCGAGGCCACGAGGCGACGATGAACGCCTGCCGCGCGTTTGCAAGTAATCCTGACGCTCCAAAAAGCAAACGCCTAATATCCGGTTCCCCGCCCTCCCCCAATCCTCTCCGCTTCTACAAGGAATCCACTCATGAAAGCTTACGGTTTGGCTTTCCTGCTTGTTGGACTGGTTCTGACTGCCCAAGTCTTGGCGGCCGACCCCGTCGATCCACCGAACGCGAAGTTCGAGCGGCCGGAAATGGCCTCATCGGTCACGGACCTGGTGCCCGGCCAGGTCTATCCCACGGTTCAGATGGAGCCGCTCGGTGCGTATCGTGGCTATTATGGGACCGGTTGTGCCCAGGGCTGTTGTGGTGCCGACTTCGGACCACTCTGGGCAACGTATTGCCAAGACAAACATCGTTGTTATCGAACGCAGGTGAACGGTGATGGGTGCTCGTCGTGTGCGGCGACGCCTTGTGGTCATGGAGCTTGCACCGCCGGATCGATGGGATGTTCTGGTTCGTCGATGGGACATCACCGCTGGATTGGTGCCCGACCTGTTCGTTCGGTGCACGGTTACTACGACTATAATCGTGATGTGCACGCGTCGGAGTCGTTTGAACCCAAAGAGGCGGATATTGGTCTCCCGCCGTCGGCAGCCGAACCCGTGGAGCCAGAGGGCCCCAAAGTGGTTCACCCAGCACCGTCGGAAGCTGATTCAGATAAGACCAAGGCTCGAAAAGCTAAACCCGTTCAGGATGCGGCGGCTGGCCGTTCTGCTCGGCGAATCCGCTATCAAATGCCCTTACGGCCCATGTGCTGGTAGAGGGCGCTGGGCGTTCGTGTGCCGCGCCGGCTTCGCATTTCACCGTTCGGCACACGCTTGAGACGTGTCCGACTTGTCGGGTGGGTGCGAAATTGGCAGGATCGCCACAGATTGCCTCGGTGCCCACCGTTTCGGCCGCGCCAGTGCGAGTATCCCTTTGGTCTCTTGGCGTCCATTCGGGCAATTCGCCCAGTCGCGCGCAATGTGCATGCGTGGTGCCTCAGGTCGCATTCAGGCGGCGTAACTGGTATGCGGCGTGGAAGATAGGCTTGTCTTGCACCGGATACCGAGCGGATGCTGTTTGGCCACTTCCCGAGTTCACGCTGCGCGCATCAGAAAAAAGCTCAAAACCGACTTGAGCCGCTGACGCGGGACAGCCGATACTGTTACTACAACAGACCGGGAGGGCGGGATGACCGCACGGTGATCCCGTTTCAGGATAGAGGTCATGGTATGACGACGGAGCGACGTACCATGACCTTTTTTTGCGCGCCGACTTTTCTTGGTGTTTGCACTTCTGGTGACACGGGGGTGTCAGACCCTCGGGGCACGAGCCGGTTTTCTTGGGTTTTCTGTGCCCAATCCACAGCTTCTTGCCTTCTCTCGGTTCCGAGTCGGCCCACATAATAGAACCATGTTAACGGACTCGGTTTCTTTTCACTCTTGAAGGAAGGAGACAGACCATGAGACACGAGTCACGGAAGTATGGAGTGGTCACGTTGATCGTAGCAGTGTTGGTGGCGGCGGCCATGACGACATCGGCAGGGGCTCAGACGCCCGCGAAGAAACCGGCAGCCAAACCGGCAGCCAAGCCGGATGCCAAGCCGGATGCCGTGAAAACGCGGAAGAAACCGCGGGGCCGGTTGCCTGCCTATTTTGGCAAGGTCGTCACGCAGAAGCAACGCGAGGAGATCTACCAGCTGCAGGCGAAGTACAGTGAGCAGATTGACAAGCTGCAGAAAGAGCTTGCCCAGCTTACTGCGAAGCGTGACAGTGACGTTCAAGGCGTCTTGACGCCGGAACAGAAGACGGAGATCGAGCAGTTGCGTCGTAATCGGCGCTCACGAAGCAGTGCGGCTCGATCCTCCAAGCCCGCGGCCAAGGAGGCCACCAAGGGCTAACGCATCACGCCTGACTGGTCGTGGTCAGGCGACCGCCAACCGGGCGCATGGAGGTGCCCGGCCGTGCGGTGCTGCCGCCTAATCTGGCGGATCGGGTGCAAGCCAGACAGCTGTGGCTGATCGCACCCCGATTGTCTACCGTCAAAGAGCTCAATTGCATGGGAAAGTAAGCCTCGGCGCCCAAGCCAAGTTTGAGTGGTTTGTCGACAGGTACTTGATGTCAGACGCGTGGAATGCGATCATGGGCCGCTGTAAAGTCTGGGTGGGTGCGCCGAACGAATGAACGTGTAACGGCTTGGCCGTCTGGCACACGACGTCCGGTGAGTGGATCCGCCACCCCCCTACCGGAACGGCCAAAAGTGCCTTTGCGTAGCGTGTTGGTTGGATGCTCACTTCGTCTGCGTGTTTCCATGAAATGCGGTGTCTGAGAGTGAATCCTTAGCTGGTCACTTCTGCCTACCGCGGGCGAATGTTTGGAGATGGATACCGGATTCTGGTGTGCCATCGCTTGCCGGCATCGGTTGTCGACAAGCGAACGATCTTCGCGGCAAGCTCTGGCACCCTTACATTGGAATCAGGAGCCGCAACATGCGAACGCAGTTTGAGTTGGGGGCGTTAATCACCATCGTCTGTGGTCTACTGATCGGATACGAACTGGTTGTGCCATGTCGAACCGTCTCGGCGAAGGGGAAGCCGAATCTGGTGATTATTCACACGGATGAACACAACTTTCGTACACTTGGCTGTTACCGCGAGTTGCTGCCGGAAAAGGAGGCTCTGATGTGGGGTAATGCGGTGGTTCAGACACCGCAAATCGATTGGATTGCCCATCACGGAGCGATTTGCACAAGTTTCTACGCGACGACACCTGTCTGCTCGCCCTCCCGATCGGCCTTCGTCTCGGGATGTTATCCACAAACGACGCGGGTGGTGACCAACGATATTCCGATGAAGGATCAACTGGTCACCTTTGCCGAAGTCTTGCGCCGGCAAGGGTACGCTACTGGGTACGCGGGAAAGTGGCATCTGGACGGAACGGGCAAACCCCAATGGGCACCGCGGCGCAAGTTTGGGTTTGAAGATAATCGCTATATGTTCAATCGTGGACATTGGAAACAGCTGGAAGATACGGCCGACGGACCGGCCGTCGCCGCTCGGGGCAAAGGTGGAAGGCCGTCCTATTCCGTGCAAGGCGCGACCGAAGAAAGTTTTACGACTGACTTTCTTGCGAACAAGACGATTGCGTTCATCGACGCGCATCAAGACCAGCCGTTTTGCTTCATGGTCAGTATTCCCGATCCGCATGGTCCCGATTCAGTCCGGCCGCCTTACGATACGATGTTTGCCGACCAGTCGTATCGGAAGCCACGTTCTTATGACGTTGCGGCGGAAGGGCTGCCGAGTTGGGCGGCAAAGACAAAATGCGGTTTTGGCCAAGCGAAGTACTACGGCATGATCAAGTGCATCGATGATAATGTGGGAAAGATTCTGAGTTGTTTGCGTCAGAAGGGCCTATTGGAAAAAACGATCGTTGTTTTTACTTCCGACCATGGCGACTTACGAGGCGAGCACGCTCGGCAGAATAAGGGAGTCCCGTTTGAAGGGTCCGCGCGGATCCCGTTCGTGATTTATGATCCGGGTGTGATCAGGCCACGAACCATTGTTCACCAGGCCATCGCGTGTGTTGATTTCAAATCGACGATACTCAGCTTGATGAGGGTCGAGCTGGTTGGCCCGAATGAAGGGCGTGATTGTGCCAAGTTGTTCATCGATGGCCAGACGCCTCCCGGTTGGCATGACGTGGTGTTCGTGCGGGGAACCGGGGGTGGCGCGACTGGTCAGTGGGTTGCCGCCATGACGGATCGATACAAACTGGTTTGCGGACCGGCAGATCATCCGTGGCTGTATGATCTAAAGAAGGATCCTGACGAACTGGTTAACTGTTTCTTGGATCCGGAGTATCGCGATACGGTTGAATCGTTGTGTGGGGCGTTGGCCCACTATGGCCAGAAATATCACGATCCTCGAGTGGCCGACCCGGGCATCCAATACGACTTGGCCTGGGGAGCGAAACAAGGGGAGAATCCATACAGGTTTGACGCTCGCCCCGTCTTCAAACCAAAGGTCAAAGCGTCGAAGAGACGTCGGGCAGGTCGTGGTCGGAAAAAGCCGAGTTCTAAGGGCCGCACCGTCCGGTGAATGGCTTTCCGCGGTTAGCTCGCAATGTGCGGACAAACGCGTGCGGGCGTGAGTTTCGCTCGCTCTCTCTAGCAAGGAGCCGGTTTCTCATGGATCGCTGCCAGATTAATGGAACTCGAATTCATACCGGGCATGTTTTTGTACTCGACAGCCTGTGTTGGATGATTGCGATGGGCGCGAGTGGGGTGTTGTCGCGGGTCGTTGGCCTTTGTGTTTTGACGTTTCTGATCGGAGTTGCTTCGATCAGTCGTGCTGAGAAACAGAATCTGGTTCAAAACGGTGGCTTCGAGCAGACGTCCGAAGATTCTGTCCCGACAGCCTGGGCGACGTCGGGACGGCGCGAGATCGAGCAGGCATTGATGGTTGACAAAGGGCACGACGGAGGCCGTGCCGCGAAACTATCGTGCTCGCGTTTTGTTGGCGGTACGCCCGACAGTCACGTAATGATTTGCCAGGTGGGCGTTGTACCCATTCGGAAAGGCATGTGGTATCGACTTAGGCTTTGGTGTCGAGCCGCCGATATCGCCAAACGCATGGTCAGCGTGGAGGTTTCCAATACGCGTCCTTGGGGATCGTCGGGGGTCGGCGGGCGTTTTTCCGTTTCGAGACAATGGAAAAAAGTCGAAATCCTGGCTCGGGCGACCCGAGATGTCCCGGCCGAGACTAGCCGTTTGCAGTTCTGGTTCGCCAGCACGGGAACACTCTGGCTGGATGACGTCGTTTTGGAGCAAGTTGACATCGTCGAACGTGTTCATCCGCTGATTTCAAATGACAGTGCACGGAATCCGATCCCCAACAGTAGTTTTGAATGTGGGACCGGTGGGTGGGGCAGCTATTCGCCGACGATTACAACGTGGGCCGGAAACCTTAATCAGCTTGTTGGTTTGATTGATACGACAAGGGCCGTGCACGGCGAATGCAGCTTACGAATCGATCTCGATATGCGACATCCGCTGGTGTTCCAGTGGGACTACTTTGTTCCCATTGTCCAACCGATTCGATGTGCCCTGGCCGCGACTCAGGGTTGGATTGCTGTTCAGCCGGGAAGAACGTATCAGTTCTCGTGCTACTTGAGGGCCGATAAGTCGAACGTTCCCGTTCGGCTGATGGCGGTACAGCATCGGGCGGGACGGCGGCAGACGATGGTGAAAGTGGGCACTCAGTGGAAGCGATTTGTGTTGGAGGTGGTTGCACACTCGGATGCGTTATGGGTTGGTGTGGGGCCTGATCTGACTGGGACGTCGTTGGAATCTGTTTCCGTCTGGGTCGATGCATTGCAACTTGATTGCGGTGCCGGCCCCCTGCCCTTTGCGCCTCGAGCGGAGGTTGAAAGCATGGTGCAAACGGGAGTGACTGGGAACATTTTTACGGACCCTGATGCGGGCGTTTCTCTTGAAGTCCGATTCGCGAACAATGCGAAACACTCCAATCGGGCTGGTGGTCGTCTGGTGGTGACCGATTTCTGGGACAACGAAGTCGTGTCTCGCGAGGTGTTATGTAATTTGCGTCCCGAATCCCACGCCACGATCTCCATCGATTCGTTGCTTCAAGGACGCTTGGGGTTTTATCGTTTACACTGGTTTCCAGCCGATTCTCGGGCCCCCCTTCAGTCGTTGCGCTGCGCGCTGGTGCATCCGTACGTTCAGTCCGATTCTCCGTTCGGGATGAATCATGCCTATCCTTGGGACTTCATGTTGCAGTTGTGCAAGGCAGGTGGCTTGGTGTGGATGCGGGACTGGTCGGCCAAGTGGGACACGGTTGAGCCGAAGCCCGATCGATGGGACTTTTCCAAAGTCGATCCTCAAATCAATCGTGTGGTGGCCAACGGCCTTCATCCACTGGTCCTGCTGCCATACCCGTCATCAGCTTGGTGCAGTGGAGCCGACATGAATGTGGTTCGCAAGTACGCTGATGGCGATTCGAATCGGCTTCAACGTGCGATTGTCGCCTGTGCCCCTAAGAAGCCCGAGCTGTTTCGAAATTACGTTGCCAAAACAGTAGGTCGATACCGCGATCGGACGCGATATTTCGAAATCATGAACGAGCCATTGTATACCTCGTACGCGGTCCCGGCTCGATTCGGCTACGGCATTGGAGACTATTTGGCTTTGTTGCGCGATGCACACCAGGTGATTCGAAAGGCGGATCCGGATGCCAAGGTGATTGGTGGAATCGGCGGTTGGGTCGACAGCAAATGGGTGCGCGAGTTTATCGCGGCGGATGGTCTGCGGTGGTGTGATGTGATGGATATTCACCTTTACCCGATAACGATCGATCCGGAATTATATGGTCCCGAGCTATCCGCGGTGCGACGCGTGATGAGGGAGCGAGGGCAGGAAAAGCCGATCTGGCTGACTGAGTTTGGTTGTTATGCGGATGATGATCCCTCGGTAACACCGAGCCAGATAGGTGATTCGGCGATGAGTCGTGCCGGTTGGCCCTCGGAACGGGCGGCTTCCGAAGCATTGGTCAAGTCGGCTGCCGTGTTCTTGAGCCATGGGGTCGAAAAAATCTTCTTTCATGCGGGCACATGTGGGCCGATTAACGGACGAAACGGAGGAGGGATTTTCTTCGAATACGGTGGAGTGCCGCGGAAAATGTACGGGGCGGTCTGTTCGCTGGCCAATCGTCTGGGACCTGCTCCGAAACCGTTGCCGACGCTGAGTCGCCAAGGTCGGGTACAAGTCTATCCGTTCCAGAAGCAAGAGAGCGTCGTTGCCGTTGTTTGGGCCGGCGCGGATCAGGGTTCAATCGCTGTGCCACTTGGGGGACAGCTTCGAGCGTTCGATATTATGGGCAATCGGTTGTCTGGAACGACGCTGGTCATTGGTGCCACGCCGACCTATGTTGCAACGGCGGACGTGAGTACTCTGGAGGACTGGATTCGTCGTGAATTGCCCAAAAAACAGCCTCTTCCGTAGAATGAGTGGGGTGGATTTACGGTCGCGGAGCGTTTGGTCCTTGTTTCTAGGCGTTTTTGCGTGTTTTGAGGGTTGTAAAACCTCGATGTCGAATTGTTTTCTACGCTCAGGAGGCACCGAACCAACTGAATAGTGGGTTCCGTGAGCCCCTTCCGCCTTCGCCTTCGCATCGGCCCTCGCCCAGCGTTTCTGGGGGCGATGCGAAGGTGATGGTGGTAGGGGCGGCCCCCTTTCGTCGAGCCCGAGCGGAGGTTCCTCGTGCCGCCGCCGAGTTGCCACCATTGATGAATCGACCCACTAGTTTCCCGGAAGACCCGAAAAAACAAGGAGATGTGCAATGAACTTACCGGTGCAACGTAATGGGCTACGCGCTGAACCGTTGGGCGGCACACGTGAAACGCGAACGCCGACTGTCGAGGATGGAAGGATATGGGAGATTCGTCGGCAACCGAGCCTTCGTCTGACGCGTCGGCGCGCGTTCTTGCAGAGTGGTCTGGGATTGCTCGGCGTGGCGGTAGGCGGTGGAACACGTTTGTGCACGGGGCAAAAGCCACCTGTTACCGGTTCCACGGCGATCGATGGGGATGATGCACATCAGCCGAATTGGGCGCACGGTGTGACAATGACGGTTGGCCCGACGACTCTTGGATCGGATAAAGCGGATTTGTTGGGCGACAGCGACAAAGTGATCCAAGCTGCCGTTGATTATGTGGCTCGACTCGGTGGCGGCACGGTGCAGGTCTTGCCCGGTACCTATCTGTTCCGAAATGCTGTTCATCTGCCGTCGCGAATCCGTTTGCTGGGGAGCGGTGCCGATACCGTGTTGTCGAAATCACCCTCCAATACGGTCGAGCTGTCGGATGATTCGGATTGGTATGACCAGGAAATTACGTTGAAAGACGCAGCCGGATTTCGAGTTGGCGACGGGGTCGTGTTGCAAGGGAAGAATCCACACCACGGCGGCCGAACCGTTATCAAACGCACGTTGGTGGCCAAGTCTGGAAACCGGCTGAAACTGAATGATGGATTGCGAGAAAACCTTTGGCTGCAGGGTAAACCGACCTGTTCGTCACTGTTCCCATTGCTGACAAGTGAGTGTCATTCGGATATTCTGATCGAGAACATAACGCTCGATGGAAATAAAGGAGCAAACGAGAATCTGAATGGAAACTATGCCGGTTGCATTTTCTTCCAAGATTGCAACCGTTGCACGATGCGAAAAGTGGAAGCCAGAAACTACAACGGTGATGGGATCAGTTTTCAAGTATGTCACGATGTGATCGTTGAAGACTGTTTCTGCCATGATAACGCCAATTTGGGAGTCCACCCCGGGTCAGGTTCCCAGCGTCCCGTGATTCGAAATAACCGGCTCGTACGCAATGCGATCGGTATTTTTTGGTGCTGGGGAGTTCGCTATGGATTGGCCGAAGGCAATCATATGGATGCCAATCGCGACTATGGAACTTCGATTGGGCATCGTGATACGGACAATGTAATTCGCGACAATCAGATTACCAACAGCGGTAAAGTCGGCGTTCTTTTTCGTCAGCCATCTGGTGGACAAAACTTCTGGCCGAATCGAAACCTTCTGGAGCGTAATCGCATTGTTAACAGTGGCGGGAACGACGGGATCGGTATTGATGTCATGGGGCACCCGCGGGGCATCCGTATCGTGGGGAATCAGCTGATCGAAAAGCGTGGTCCGGCCAAACGGATTGGTATTCGGATCGGTCTGGATGTCGGGTCCGTGACTCTGACTGATAATCGTGTCGAAGGGTTTTCTGTCGACGTTCTCGATCGGCGGAAAAGAGGATAGGGATTTGCCAATCAATAAGCGTTGCACAAATCCCGGACCCCCATGAGCTTGTCTCATGGGTGAAGCAGTCTCTAGCTAGAGGCTGAATCGGCCGCGTGCCGCTTGTCAGCCGTTTCCGTCAACTCTCGTGTGGCTCGGCCACGAACCGATAGCCCGCATCACGAATCGTCAGAAAGTGTTGAGGGTTGGCTGGATCCGGCTCGAATGCCTTGCGCAATCGGCGGATGAACTGGTCGGGTGCGCGCGTCTGAACGTGGCCCGGGATCCCCCAAACTCGTTCCAATAGCTCCGTTCGCGGAATGACGCGGCCTTCATTTTGAACGAAGTACTTCAGTAGTTTCATTTCTAATTGTGTCATTCGTACGGCCGTCCCTCCGACCGAGACTTCAAACGTGTCAAAGTCAATCGTTGCGTCTCCGAATTGGAATTCGGTGATGAGTGGCTCGGGCTCCACAATGGACCGATAGTGCGACAGCAAATTACGGACGCGACTTAGCAACTCGTCCAAATCAAACGGTTTGGTCAAGTACTGGTTGGCTCCGACGTCAAAACCCCGTTTGCGGTCTTCTGAAAGCGTTCGGGCACTGAGGATCAGGATCGGCCGATCCCAGCCCTTGGCACGGAGTGTTTCGCAGACGGAATACCCACTGAGGCTGGGCAGCATCAGATCGAGCACGATCAGATTCACGCTCTGCGGCGATTTGTCGAGAAGATCAAGCGCCGAATTGCCGTCGGCGACCGTGGTGACGCGGTAGCCTTCAGCTTCCAGGTTGAACTTGATCCCGACAGCCAGGTGCCGCTCGTCTTCAACCACAAGGACATGTTCTTGAGTTGTTGTCGTCATGCGCGTTTTGCTCGGGGCGTTGGCGTTTGCTGATGCGTTGGGCGAGTCTTCCCGACGGTCGGTGTCACGTCGATTCTTGGCAGGGTTACTTCAAAAACGGTTCCGGGCTGGCCGTCACGATCGCGAACGCGCACCTTGCCATGTAGGCGACGGACCAGAATCCGAACGATGTATAATCCGAGTCCCGTTCCGGGGGTCTCACGTCTGAGTTCCTCGCCGAGTCGAAAGAACCGGCCGAAAATCTTCCTTCGCAGTTTTGGAGGAACGCCATTGCCATTGTCGCATATTCGGGTGACCGACGAGCCATTTTCTTTTGGGCTCGATGTGATCAAGACCTTCGGAGGCTTTCCGGCATACTTGACGGCATTGTCAATGAGGTTTCGGAAGACCAGGTCTAAATCGACCAGCTTCGCTCGTATCACAACCGGCTCGGTCGACAGTTCGACTATGTCGGTTGAGATGCGATACCGGACGCAGACTTCCTGGATACAACGTTGTAAAACGGGTTCCAGAAGGATGTCCTCGACTTCGCTGTCGATGACGCCGTTGTCGAGCCTTGCGGCGTCAAGCAGGTGATTAATCAGATGGTCCAGCCGTTCGACGTCATCAAGCATGAACCTGAAGAAATCTTCCTGCTCTGCACGGCTTACTTGCCGCCGCCCCAGCGTTTGCAGGTATAACTTGAGTGATGCGATTGGCGACTTCAACTCGTGCGTTACGCTGTCAATGAAGTTGGATTGCCGTCGGTTCAAATTGATTGTCTCGATCGATAGCGTCAGGTACATGACGACGCCGACCAGAACAAAGACGAGGAAGGCGGTCCCGACCGACAACAGCGTCCAATAGAGTGGTGCCCAACGACTGTCGTACGAAGCGTTGGACAAAGCGAGCAGAATCCAGCCGACCGTCAATGCGATGATCGTCAAGATCATCAAGACGCCCAGGGTAACCGGCAACTTCAGTGACCTGCGTTCAAACATCCCGCTTGCACATCGTAAGGCGGGGCTGGCCCGCGAATAGAAGGTTGAATGTCCTGCGCCCAACGAGACGTCTCAGGGCAATCTCCGTTTGAAACATGGACTCGCTATTGGTTTGCGCGTCCTGCAGACGGAAACTCAAGCACGACGAAACTGCCCAGCATGGTCGCTGTTAGACAAAACGTTGTGCTCGGTCTCGACTCACATCCATTCGTCACCAAGCTTGCGGCGGTCAATGGCGTCAACTAGGGAGTTATCGCTACTCCAGTTTCCACTGCCGACAGCAGTTGTGCAACCACGTCTTCGGCCGAGTAGCTTGTACCCCCAGTCGAGGGGAGGAACTTGTGGATATGCCGTGCCTCGTCACCACTGGTAACGAGCGTTTTTTCGCAGCCTTCGCCTGACCGATATTGGCCGATGCCAATGTTTGCCATCAGGGCGTTACAAACGCACTTTCTGCCACGCGTCTCCGCGGGTTTCCCCCCCTTGGCCAAGTACGCATCAACCGGTTCCGCACCACAACGCCAGCCAAGTGACCCGTCGCGCCGTTTGTAGGCGTGTCGTAAATAGCCTATATCGCAAACGCGTCGCCGTGACTCGTACACGTCCTTATCGGAAAGAGTGTCGGTTAATTCGAGTACCTTGAAAGGGAAGCCAGTCGGAGATGCGACCGGATCGGTTCGGACATCGATTTCACCACGAATGCTTTTCTGTATGGCTGCTTGGCGAATATCATCGGTCAATTCCGATTGACGGCAGAATGCGAAAGCCGTTCCAACCTGAATACCGGTCGCACCCCGGTCAAGCGCCTCGACTACTCTCTGGGGAGTGCCGTAGGATCCGGCCAACCAGAAGGGCCGTCCCAGTGCCTTGATCGCTTCAAGGTCGACCGCGTCACGTTCGCCGTAAATCGGCTCGCCTCGCTCGTTGAGCTTCAAAGCGCCACGAGGGGGCGCATTGTGTCCACCCGCCGTCGGGCCCTCAATGACAAACCCGTCGACGTGGCCACTCGCCTTTCTTGCAAGTACCGTTGCCAGTGTGGCTGAAGCAATGATTGCCAGAAACTTGGGACGTGCTAGCCACGGCACACGATCGTCGGTGAAGGCGACCGGGTCAAACCGAGTGACATAACGATCGGTGCGGGCGGCGTCTTGAACAACCAAAGGCAGTTCGACTGCCTCTCCCTGAGCAAGCTGGTCCAATATCCCCGGAATTGCTCGGGGAATCCCCGCACCCATTACAACGTAGTCGACGCCGGCCAACATCGCACCAAACAACGATGGCAGCGTCGGCAACTGGATCTTCTCCAGGTAGTTGATCCCGACTATCCCGTCATGCCCTTCCTTGGCAAGAGTCACTTCGACAAAGTTGCTCATGACCAATAGCTCGAGACGCTCAACGGGGCAGTCGGCTTTCGGCAGCGCACACCCCTTAAATGGTGTGTCGGCCGCTTTGCCGCCGTCGACAAAATAACGGTCCAAAACTCGCGCTGCCATGTCCGGTATCGGAAACTCAGCCATCGCCCGACGGAGGTGACCACCAGGATCTCCGAGCTGCAGACGACGCGCCAGAACGATGTCGACGCCTGTGCCGGAAACGACCCCCAACTGGCCTGTCATCGCCACCGCGCGCGCCAGATGCCATGCAGAAACCCCGACTCCCATTCCACCTTGAATGATGACTGGTTCCTGTCCGTTCGCCATGGTCATGGTCCTTCGTATCAATGATTTCGCGTCCGTCGAATTCCCGGTCGTGACAGCGAGGCTAACGACTGTCTGACGTGAGCTCGACACGAGCCCAAACGACGCGGCGAAAACCAACACCGATTACCGTAACTGACGGAAGTCAATATTGCACCGATCTGGATGTAATTGTTCCGTAAAAGTATGGCGCGCAACCTGTAAACTAAGGTGTGTGCACGGTGATTCGCGTTAGTTACGGGGTTCTGGATCGGCCTGAATTGAATCGTAATCTGTCGCAATAGGGACGATTAAATTGATTGGGGTAAAAGGGCTGTGCGGTGGCCTCGGCCGCCGACGGTCCGTCGAAACGTGCTGTCGAGCCCGCGTCCGCTTTCGACCGCGAGCCTATTGATATAGCCCGGCCTTGATCGTAAGGTGGTCCGGGTAGGTCCCGCTTGCCGAGCGGGACATGGCGTAATCCAGGACCCTACAAGAGGTTTGGAACTGCAGCCGGAACCTGTTTGCCTGCTGCTGGACCGGTTTACGATCAAGACCATATAGCCCAATCTTGACACTTTGGTGCCTTGGGGTCTAGTGCAAATTACCCGTCAAGTGTTAATCGGGTGATACCGTTCCCAGGCAAGTCTGACACATTGTGCATCAACCCCAAGTACAATCGAAGAAAGAACTTACCAATAGGGCTTGCAATCCGGATTGGTGTCATCTCCGGCCGTGAACCGTATGATTTAACACTTGACGGTTGTTGATCCCTGGGTTGACACGTGCCTTGCAGGCAGTAAATATCGGCGTGGGCCAGCCGCCCACGTGCGAGCCGGGAAATGTACCGAGCGGATCGAGAGTACGCGAGGTGAGCGAACCAGGAAAACGACGGGTCGGCGACGGGTTTAGCTTGGAATGTCACAAAGACGATAGGGTTGAGCCCTATTAATGCGGGCGCTGGGCACCGTTGGCCTGTCGGCCATCGACCCGAAAGTGGCGCAGGAATTGCCTTCAATGCAGACGAAGTGTCGTCAAGCGACCAAACAAATCGCCTTTTCTTAGGTGAACAAACAGTCTTGTAGAGCGAAAAGAGGGATACGAGTTATGGCAGGTAAGAATGTCCTGGAGTTTACGGATGCGAATTTCCAGACCGAGGTGTTGGAGAGCAGTGAGCCGGTCCTGGTTGATTTCTGGGCGGCTTGGTGTGGTCCGTGCCGCATGCTGGCTCCGACCATCGAATCGATCGCCGATAAGTACGCGGGACGAGTTAAAGTAGGTAAGTTGAACGTTGATGAGAATCAGCGAGTGGCCGGCAGCTATCGTATCGAGGGCATCCCGACGGTGGTCCTGTTTCGCGATGGCGAGCCGGTTCAATCGCTGGTTGGTGTGCAGCCGGAATCGAGTTTCGACCAATTGCTGGCCCCTTGGGCCAAGTAAGGCCCGTCGGGGCACGGATCGGAAAAGGCCCTGTCGCTGCAGATTGCGCGGTGGCAGGAGTTCTGACGAGGGCCCCCGTCGGAATCCGGGCTCGACTGGAGCCACTGGCGATTCGACAGGCTGGATCACTTGGTTTGCCTCTGTCCGATGTGATTCAGGTGAGTTTATTCTCTTCCGGCAGGCCGTGCCCTGGTTTCTTGGCGTACAGGAGCCAGTAGACGACCGGGACCAGAACGAGCGTGAACGCGGTCGAGACAAGCAGGCCGAAGATCAACGCCCAAGCCAATCCCGAAAAGACCGGATCGAGCGTAATGGGCCACGCCCCGAGCATTGCGGTGCCGGCCGTCAGGAAAATCGGCCGAAACCGGACGGCACCGCTCTTGATCAGTGCGTCACGCAGCGTGCTACCACGTCGCAGTTCGGCGTGTATGAACTCGATCAGCAGGATGGCATTTCGTGTCGCGATACCTGACAGAGCGATCATTCCGATCATGGCGGTTGCGGTGAAGAAAACCGGGTTTGGGAACCCGCCGACTTTGACGTTCAAGAGGATGTTCAGAAGCCAGAATCCCGGCAGAATTCCAATGATCGTAAGCGGGATGGCGACCATCAGCAGCAGTGGCATGGCATAGCTTTTGGTTTCCCAGACGAGCAGCACATAGATGCCGAGCACGGCGGCACCGAACGCGAGTCCAAGGTCACGAAACACGTCCAATGTAATCTTCCACTCACCCTCCCCTGCCCAATCGACACGGATTCCCTGTGGTAGTGGGTGTTTCTTCAGTTTTAGCATTAGCCCGATCACGGCGTTGGCAGGTGGCCGTCCGGCGGTGTCGGCAAACACATAGGCAACGCGGTGCAGATTCTTGTGATAGATGGTCTTGTCTTCGAGAACTTTCTCGAAATGGCCGAGTTCCGCGATTTGAACTATGTTGCCACTTGCCGTCTTGACGCTTAATCGTTCCAAATCGACAGGACTCGAACGCTTCTTGCGCGGCACCCGCAAGACAATACGTAGCGGCTGTAGCTCGCCTTCGGGATGCAGCACGCCGACACCGATCCCGTGACGAGTCGGCTCACCCGGCACGTGCCCATTGACTGCCAAACGGAGTGTCGCGGCGATCGCTTCAACGCTGACACCGTGGAGTGAAGCTTTCTCTTTATCGGTGACGAACAAGTACTTTGTCTGGTCGGCCTCAACCGAATCATCGATATCGACCACACCATCTTCAGTCTTCATCAAGTTGCGGATGTGTTTTGCCTCGGCCACCAGTGATTCGTAGTTCGGCTGCGTTTCACCGTAGATTTCCGCAACAATCGTGCTAAAAACAGGCGGTCCCGGCGGTACTTCGACCAGTTTGATATTCGCGTTCCAACGCTGAGCGATCTCGTCCAGCTTGTTACGCAGACGCAGTACAATCTCGTGACTCTGTTGTTGTCGCTTCTCCTTTGGGAGCAGATTGATGCGAATATCGCCCATGTGCGGCCCTTGCCGCAAGTAGTAATGCCGAACCATTCCGTTGAAGTCGATCGGCGATGCGGTGCCGGCAAATGTGAGCACGTTGGTGACTTCCGAAACGGTTCGCAGATAGACGGCCAGGTCCGTTAGTGCGGCATCGGTTGTTTCCAGCGTCGTCCCTTCGGGCATGTCGACAACAACCTGGAACTCGTTCTTGTTGTCGAACGGCAGCATTTTCAACGGAACACGCCCCGTGATCGCCAGTACCGGACAAAGAAGCAATAGACCGACGACCAGCAGAATCAACAGCCATGCGAATACCCGGTGGTCGATCATCGGTCCGACGATCTTCCGATAGATCTTGAAGGTAAGACTCTTTTCGACGACGTAGGGTTCCTTCTCTTTGCCGTATTGCGACTTCAATATGTGGTAGCTCAACCACGGAGTGATCGTGAATGCCACGATCATGGACATGAGCATTGCAACGGGAACGTTCAGAGCCATCGGCCGCATGTAGGGGCCCATCATGCCGGTAATAAAGAATAAGGGCAAAAACGAAACAATCACGGCCAAGGTGGCCATGACAATGGGCGGCTGGACCTCGTTGATTGCTGTAAAGACGGCGCGCAGGGGCGATTCCAATTGCATACGGAAGTGTCGAAAAACATTTTCCACGTCGACAATCGGATCATCGACGATAATCCCAAGCGATAAGATGAGAGCAAACAAGGTTACGCGGTTAATCGTATAGCCGGCCACCATGTTGACTAACAGTGTCAGGGCGAAAGTGAGCGGAACCGCCGTCGCGATGACAATCGCTTCGCGCCAGCCAAGTGTCAAAGCAATCATTCCGACGACAATCACGATAGCTGTTGCCAGTTCGCTGACTAGTTCGTTGACTTTTTCGTTGGCCGTTTCACCATAATTGCGCGTGATCAACACGTGGACGCCATCCGGGATCATCGACGCGCGTACCTCATCCAATTCCCGCTCGATGCGACGTGCCACGTTGACCGCATTGCTTCCTTTTTGCTTGGAGACGGCAATGGTCACGGCCGGGAAGTCGCCAGCTGCCGGAGATGGTGTCTGTTCGGATGCGTCCACGGAATCACTCGATCGGCCCGGGCCAAAGCTGATACGGGTGTAGGCTCGTGGCTCTTCCGGGCCGTCCTGGACGTCGGCCACATCGCGCACGTAAACCGGCTTGCCTTCATGAACGCCGATTACCAGATGCTTGATCTCCTCGGCATCATGTAGAAATGGACCGGTTTCGACCAGCATACGCTGGTTGTCGCGATCGAAACCGCCGCTCGCCATCGCCACATTCGCACCTTGAAGCACGCGATCGATCTCCAAGGAAGTGACGTGGTGGGCGGCCATCGCTTCGGCATCCAGCCAGACCGAAACCTGACGGCGGCGCCCTCCAATGATTTCAGTTCGACCCGTCTTAGGCACCGATTGCAATTCGATCTGAACCTGTTCGGCCAACCGATGCAATTGATAATCGTCGTACAGATCGCTCCAAAGCGTGACATTGACGATCGGTACGTCGTCGATTTCGATCGGCTTGACAACCCATCCAGCCACACTCGGCGGGACGACGTCGGTATGCATCGCGATCTTGTTATAGAGCTTGACCAGGCTGTCTTCCCTGTCCTCGCCAACGTAGAAGCGGACCGTTACGATCGCCATTCCTGGCCGAGACATCGAGTAGACGTATTCAACACCGTCGATCTGGTATAACAGCCGCTCAAGACTGGTCGCCACCTGTTGTTCGACTTCCTCGGCCGTCGCGCCAGGCACTTGAATCATTACATCCGCAAGGGGAACGACGATTTGTGGCTCCTCTTCACGAGGCGTTGCAAACAACGCCACGGCACCGACAGCGAGTGTCAACAGGATGATAAGCATCGACAGATTTCCCTGAAGGAAAAGCGCGATGATACCGGCGATCATGCCGTGTTTTTCTTCGGTCTTTTTTTCTTCAACGTTCATGGGTGTTGTGCTATCGGGTCTCTGGGAAGTTTACGGATGATTCAGAAATGCCCGCTCGGTTTCAAAACAGTCGAGCCAGACCGCCCACCACATTTAACGGGCCGTCGAATCGTCTCGGTGCCGGCTGATGCAGCCTGAAAACGGTGCTGCACCAGTTCAGTTGCTGTTGCCGTCGGATGTGCATTCGTGCTCGTCGTTCAAAGGAAGAACCACAGTCTCCTTCGGTTTCAGGCCGGACAGGATTTCGCGGAGAAGAATACTCGGGTCTTTCTTGTCGCGGAACTGTTCGCCCGTTCGGACAAATCGCCGTTCAAGGATCTTATCGGGTCGCACAACATCGACAAGACAAAGCTGGCCGATTTCGAGCAGAGCTCGTTGGTCAATGACTACGCGGTCAAGCTTGTCAACGGGAATCGACACGCGGCCAAACATGCCAATGTAGATTCCGTCGAGTTGGTCGTGAGGTAGCTTGATCTTGACGAGGAGGGATCGTGAATTGGCTTCCGCGCGTGGAACGATCTCGCGAATCGTCCCCACCATGTTGCGAGACAACGCATCGATACGGACCGCCATTTGCATACCGATGTGGATTTTGCCCGCAAGCCCTTCGCGGACATTGGCGTTCAACTCCAGTTCATCGGGGTTGTGGATCGTGACCAGCGGTTTGCCCGGGACCGCCAAGTCACCCGGATCGACATAGCGATCGCCGACAATACCGGATGTCTGCGCCTTGATCTGGGTGTAAGTCAGCATGATCTTCATGCGATTGGCTTGCTCCAGCATCCGTTGGAGCTGTGCCTGACCGACTTGGTAAGCGCCCTCGATGCGATCGAGGTCTTCCTTGGTTACGGCGTGATCACTGTACATTTTCTTATAGCGATCATACTCGCGCCGTCGCACGGCAAGATCTGCTTCGATGCCGGCCACCGCTGCCGCGACTTCGCGAAATTGAGCTTGAATTTCCCGGTCGTCCAGAACGCACAACAACTGCCCCTGCTGTACCTTATCACCCGGGTTGACGGTCACTTGATTGATGCTGGCAAGCAATCGACTGGCGACGTCGGTCTTTCGGCGAGGCTCGACGGTCCCCACCGCGTCGACCAACTGAGGCGTTTCTAGCGTGGTTACTTCGGTTGTTTGTTGCCCGGCTGCTTCGCGTCGTTCGAACGGCTTGTTTCCCGGCTGCACTTTGTCGCGAAAAAAGCCCGACATCCACGCAATAATCAGGATCAAAACCACCGTGGAGGCGATCGCGATCAGCAGTCGGCCGGATGTGCGGAGAAGTTTCATCATGGTGTCGTGATACTCCCGATTCGGTTGGGGGCTTGGCAAAGTCTGCTGGAGTTCCCCCCGTGGCCACAGATACTCGCACGTACGAGGCCGACCCGTTGCGAGTCGCAACCATCGGTGGCCGGCGCAGCAAACAGAATACCTCATTTTGCTTTGTGTGGCGACTGCAGTTGAATCGCGTGGGACCCACGCTTCAAAAACGCCGGTCACCGGGTGTGGTACCCGTTGCGACAACGGGAATCAACGGAAGATTCAAGGTGCAAATCGCATGCCGAAATGGCCTGTTGAAATGGGGCGGGATCCGTTGACTGCCGCAGTGAGATGGTCCGGCCCGCGGAATGTGCCGCTCGGGTAAAGAATTAGGACGGAGCCGGCTTTCTGGCAGGGCCCCCGAGCACCCAATGCGCGCGTGCTGCCGGAACGCTGATCACGAGACCCGGATCTCGCGGTATTCGCCCAGCCTTCTACTGAGTGACCACATCCACCAATCGTCCCGTGGCACGCTGTAATGCGGCACGGGCTATTTCCACTTCCGCCTCCGCGTTGGCCTGGCGTACGCGCGCGTTGGACAGAGCGACCTGCGAGTCAAGCAGCTGGGAAATGGTCGCCGCCTGGCCGCGGTATCTTACTTCGATTTC